>JAYVWI010000052.1:0-20468 GCA_043786195.1 Minisyncoccota bacterium | reverse complement strand
GCATGCGGGCGGTGAAGCGCTCGAGACCGGTTGATGAGCCAAACGTAAAAGAAGCCGTCCCTTTCCCACGCGATATCAACCGCATCGACACGTTGCTTTCGCAAGGAGGAGAATAAGAACTTATTAAAACCGGCTGGAAATCTTCGATTTCCAGCCGGTTTTCGGTACCTTATTACATTTGCTATACTTTGGACATGATAAAAATCACCACCACCTCAAAGCTTTTACATGAAGTGCTAGCTAAGTACTGCAAGATTATTCTGACTGAAGATGCACCGAACTGGCATCGGTTGGTGGAGACTAAAGACGGTGGGCTTGAGTACAGAATGGGAGTAGGGAAATGGAGTGAGGTAAACCGTCGAACATTTCGAACACTTATTCGCACGATTGTTCAAACAGCTAAATCTCATCAGCTTGAGAATATCGCTGTACAACTTTCAAATTCTCAGTTTCCAAAATTAAAAGAATTTGGCGATGACTGGGTAGTGCGGACTATGGCGGAGAATTTAATTCTTGCATCATACGAATACACCACCTACAAAACCAAACCGAAGAAAGAAAAAACACTTAAAGAAATCTTAGTGTGCGGCGGCTTTTCAGCATCAGAAAAGAAAGCTTTTGAGGAAGGTCTCGTTATCGCTGAGAGCGCCAACGTTACGCGAGATGTCGCCAACGCCACCGCAGAGCACATGACTCCACAAAAGCTCGCTGAAGCCACCAAGGCGGCTCTCAAAGGCACCAAGGCAACAGTGCGTGTGCTTGATGAAAAAGAAATCAAGAAGCAAGGCATGGGGCTTCTACACGCCGTTGGAAAAGGGGCGGATGACGCACCACGATTTATTATTATTGAATATTGGGGAGCCGGAAAAACTGCTAAGCCAATTGTTCTCATAGGTAAAGGTATCACTTACGATACTGGCGGGCTCAACGTAAAACCAAGTGGTTCGATGCACGATATGCACCTTGATATGTCAGGTGGAGCTTCGGTGATTGGCGCCATCCGTGCGGCAGCTAAGCTTGAACTTAAGAAAAATATCATTGGACTTATCCCTGCGGCAGAAAACTCCGTTTCGGCCAAAAGTATGCGCGCAGGAGATATTGCGGTATCACTTTCTGGACAGACAGTAGAGATTCTTCATACTGATGCCGAGGGACGACTCGTACTAGCTGACGCCATGACCTACGCCCAAAAGCACTACGAGCCAGCACTTATGGTCGACATAGCCACACTTACTGGCGCTGCCCTGGTCGCGCTTGGTATGCATGCCAGTGCCATTATGACCAAAGATGAAGAGCTACAAAACACACTCATGCAACTCGGAGAGGAGAGTGGTGACCTCGTCTGGCCATTACCACTGTGGGATGAGTATAAGAGCAGTCTAAAGAGTCATCGGGCTGACATCTCCAACATCGCCACGAACTTCAGCAAATGGGGTGGCTGTATTGAAGGCGGCATATTCCTCTCACACTTCGCCGACAAAAAAATCCCCTGGGTACACATCGACATCGCACCACGCATGGATAGTATTCCAAGCGACAAGCTCGCTAAAGGTGCTACTGGTGAACCAGTCCGACTTCTGGTGCAACTCATTAAGCAATCATGAATCTAGAAGCGTTTACCAGAGAGAGGATTATCGAAGACGTAGCTAAGCTACAGTATCTTTATAAACTTAAAGAGGTGACGAGGTACGATATCTCACGCCTGGAGACTGACAACACCGAATCAGTCGCCGAACACCTCTACGGTATGTACCTACTAGCCCAATACTTTTTGCCACTTGAAGACCCAAAGTGCACGCTCGACCATGCGCGCATCTACCGACTTATTACTATCCACGACTTTGACGAGATTGAGACCGGGGACTACATTAGTTACATCAAAACTGACGTCCATCGAATCGAATCCGAGCAAGCGTTACCAATAGTACTGGCACAGGTACCTGAACATATAAAAGAGTCAGTTACAGCTCTCTCCACTGAGTACGAAACACAAGCCTCGGCAGAGGCAAGGTTCGTAAAAGCCATCGATAAAATTGAACCACTGCTGCAGGTATACAACGAGAAGGGACGAGCTATCCTTAGTCGCAATAAATGTACCGCGGAAGATTCTCTGCGCATCAAATCAAAGTACATAGAACATGTCCCCTTTATTAAAGTCTTCGCACTAACGCTTCATCAAATACTCATTGACGGGGGTTACTACTGGCAAGAAGGGAAGTAGGACGTGGTAAAATCTTAGCGTGACACCGACCATTTCTCCATACTCCATAAAGACCGAACACTTCGAGGGACCCTTGGAGCTTTTGATTGAACTTGTTGAAAAAAGAAAGTTGCTCATCAATAACATCAGTCTCGCTACCGTGACTGATGAATACATTGCGCGAGTGAGTGATATGCAGGAGCAATCGCTTCCGAATACGGCTCAGTTTATTACTCTGGCTGCCACTCTCCTGCTCATCAAGTCAAAGTCACTTTTGCCAGTGTTGGAGCTTACTGACGAAGAGGAGATAAGCATCCACGATCTTGAAGATCGCCTTCGTCTCTACCAAATCTACCGCGACATTGCAGGGACGTTCCAAAACGAATTTGGAAGCAAAATGATGTACGAAGCCGAATACACTCCTCCACGAGAGCCGCTTTTCTTACCCGATGACCTCTGCACGATCAATGCACTTACTGAGGCCATGGAGCGTTCAATCCTTAATCTTCCCAAGCCAATCATCAAACAGACGGCGACAGTAAAGGCAGTGATTTCGCTTGACCAAATGATGGACAACTTACGCATACGAATCGAGAAACAAATCAAAATGAGCTTTTTTGACATGAAGAAGAACGAGCCGGAGCACAAAAACGTCATTGTTGGATTTCTGGCAATCCTTGAGATCTTCAAGCAAGGGAACATCATCATCACACAAGTTAGTCGGTTTGAGGATATTGAACTGGAGCTTGAACGTACCAATACACCTCGCTACTACTAAAAAAGCCCTCACAACTACTTGCGAAGGCTTTTGTTTATTCTGGGCGGGGCAAAGAAGCCGGTAGTGAAGGCATCGACATGAACCCACCGGCAATCGGCAAACTCATCTTTGCCACGAGAGACAAGAACGTATTGAAAAGAGCCATATAAATCCCTCTGTTTAAACCACAGCAAGAATACTTGAAGAAATGACTCTTAGTCAACGCACTTATCAACGGGGCAGGAAAGTTTAAAGGCCGGGAGAAACATTGACATAGTCAACGTTTCATCCCGGCCCTGCACCTAGTACGAGGGTGTTCTCGGCTCACCAATAGCTTCATTTCTAGAAAACAAAGCAAACGGGAGGCTTATCTCGCAGGAGGGTGACATATCTCTATGCATCCTACAATGTTCACTGGAGACAACTGTCTGCTTATATAATATACTATATTTTCTTTTTGTCAATAGAAAAAGACCGGCCAGTCAACTGGGTAAAAACACCAGAAAACCTTAGGTTTTACGTGCTATACTTGCTGGTAATGCCGCTTGATGTACTCATTGAAGCCATACTATTTTACAAAGCTACACCGCAAAAAAAGGCGGCGTTGCAAAAAATGTTCGCTGTTGAAAACGGCGAGGACTGGCGAGTGGCTTTGGATAAGCTTGCCAGTCGGCTACAAAACGGCGCAACCCGTCTAATCGAAACCGAAACTGAACTTTCTCTTGGAACAGCGCCTGAGTTAGGTGAGTTTATTGAAGCGCTTCGCAAAAATGAACTCAAAGGAGACATCGGGAAAGCTGGCGCAGAAACTCTCGCCATTGTCCTGTATCGCGAACCAATCTCCAGAGCGGAAATTGACCGCATTCGTGGCGTGAATTCATCTTTTATTTTACGAAACCTTCTCATCAAAGGACTTGTCGAACGCGAAGCGACAGGCGACACCTACCAATTCCGCATCACATCAGCGTTATTGCAACACCTTGGCATTAGCAAGAAGACTGAGTTGCCACGTTTTACAGACTTTATGAACGCAATTGACGCCTTTAAAAACGAACCCGAAAAAGTATGAGCGGCGTCCCACGAATAGTAAAAGAAAGGAGAGTTGTAATTATCTTCCAGATAGCTATTTTGATATTTATTTTAGCGGGCCTTTTCGGCGCTTATCTTAGCGACAAACATCAATCCGCAGCAGTACAAAGTTCTGTCAGTCTTGAAAGTGCACCGCTAAAAGAAAACCAAAACGAGATCCCCAAAAAAATTAGTGATGTAAAAGTGCGAGGCCGAGCTGCGTATGTGTGGGATGTACAAAACAAACGGGCACTTTACTCCAAAAACGAAGCCGACGCGCTACCATTAGCGTCTATTACCAAGCTCATGACTGCACTATTAGCACACGAGCTTATAAGCGGAAATGAAAAAGCTGTCGTTTCGACCCGGGCCCTTGAACAAGAGGGAAGTAGTGGCCTTATGCCAGGAGAAAACATCACTATTGAAGAACTCAATAAATTGGCGCTGGTTTCTTCATCGAACGACGCGGCGTACGCTCTTGCAGCAAATGTCGGACAGCTACTTGGAGACAAGGATCCGGCTTCACAATTTGTTAAGGGGATGAATATTAAAGCCGATGAGCTCAAACTTAAAACCCTCAACTTTAAGAACACAACCGGCCTTGACCTCTCACCGTCAGAAGCCGGGGCAGTTGGTTCTGCAAAGGATATTTCATTATTGATGGAATATATTTTAAAAACTTATCCGGAAATCCTCACTCCAACCACCAAAGCAACTGGTCGTGCCTACAGTAGTGACGGAACATACCACGACCTCGAGAACACCAATGAAATTACTTACGCGATCCCCAATCTTCTAGGCTCAAAGACCGGCTACACTGACCTCGCCGGCGGCAATCTCACGATTGTCTTTGATGCTGGAATGAACCGCCAAATTATCGTTACTGTACTCGGTTCTACTCGCGAAGAACGTTTTAGTGACGTGCTGCGATTAGTAAAAGCAGTTCAAAATAACATCAGTGATATCTAACATGCATAGTCCACTTCTCAACGTGTTCGTTCCAGCTGTAGCGGCCTTTATTATTGGCATTGCTATTACTCCGATAGTCACGCACTACTTATACAAATACAAAGTCTGGAAAAAACAAGCACACCGAATCGCCCTCAACGGAACTGTCGCCGAAGTATTTCACGAACTAAGAGGTGACCTTGAAACAAAAACCCCACGCATGGGTGGCATCGTCATTTGGGGAAGCATTCTACTCACCACAGCACTTGCACATATTCTTGGCGTCTTTTACCCTGATACTTTCTTTGCAGAACTCGACTTCTTAAGTCGTTCACAAACGTTCATTCCGCTCTCAGCACTCTTAATTGGTGCGGGAATTGGTTTTTTAAACGATTTTTACGATATTGCTCACGACGGAAAAGGTCTTAGTCTTCGCATTCGACTACTGCTCATTACTTCGCTTTCAGGCACACTAGCCTGGTGGTTTTATGCCAAGCTCGGGGTTGATAGTGTCAACATTCCGTTTGATGGCATGCTCTATCTAGGAGTCTTTATTATTCCTTTTTTCATCTTCCTCACATTATCACTCTATGCGAGTGGTGTGATTGACGGCATCGACGGTCTTTCTGGGGCTGTTTTTGCATCCATCTTCTGTGCCTATGCCGGTATTGCTCTTGTACAAAGTCAATTTAACATCGCGGCATTTTCTGCTGCTGTGGCTGGAGCCATCTTGGCGTTTTTATGGTTCAACATCCCGCCAGCCCGTTTTTGGATGACTGAGACAGGATCTATGGCACTTACATTATGCCTTGCGACCATCGTCTTCACGACCGATTCTCTGGGTGGCGGACACGGTATCGCACTTTTACCAATTGTCGGACTTCCTCTAGTAGTTACTGTGCTTTCTAATATTATCCAGATAACCTACCGGAAAACGACAGGAAAAAAACTTTTTCGTATTGCGCCTCTTCACCACCACTTCGAAGCCATCGGATGGCCATCTTATAAAGTCACTATGCGGTACTGGATTATTAGCATTGTCTGCGCATTAATTGGAGTTGCCTTAGCTACTATTGCATGAGTAAACGAGCCCACAGCCCAAAATCTGTCGATACAATCCTCCTCTCGATTGTAGTTATTTTGGTCGCCGCCGGTTTTTTAATTTTCTCCTCAGCTTCACTTGGCCTTCTGGCAAGACAAGGTGCAAGCTATGGCGCTGTAGCATTTAGCCAGTTCGTATTTGGTATTGTCGGTGGCGGAATCGCACTTTTCCTTACAAGCAATATCTACTATCGGCACTGGCGACGCTTTGCATTTTATATTTTCTTGGCTAGCCTCTTGGCGACAGCTGCAGTATTTATTCCTCACGTCGGCATGTCGCACGGAGGAGCAACGCGCTGGCTGAATCTCGGCATTACCACCGTGCAGCCATCAGAATTCCTCAAAATTGGCTTCGTAGTCTACTTGGCCACTTGGTTTTCTGGGTTACATAAAAAAATTGAAAACTGGAGATTTGGTCTGTTACCCTTTATCGGCTCAGTCGGCGCCGTTGGAGTCATCATGCTTGCTCAACCAGACACCGACACCTTTATGATTATCGCAGCAGCAGGAATGGCAATGTACCTCATTGCGGGCGGAAAATGGCAACACATTGCCGGTATTGTTTTGACTGGAATTCTTCTTCTCGCGGTAATCGCATTTTTCCGACCATACATCATGCAAAGACTCACCACCTTCATGCATCCAGAAAACGACCAGCTTGGGAGTGGCTACCAAATTAACCAGTCACTTATTGCAATTGGATCTGGCGGCGCCTTTGGTCGTGGCTTTGGACAAAGTATCCAAAAATTTGAATACTTGCCAGAGCCAATCGGTGACTCAATCTTTGCCGTCTACGCAGAGGAATTTGGATTTTTGGGAAGTGTCCTTTTAATAGTCGGGCTCGTTTCTTTAGCGCTCCGCGGGTACAAAACTGCTGCCCAAGCCGAAGATATTTTTGGGACACTTTTGGTGACCGGGTTTATCACCATCATTATCGGCCAAGCCTTCCTTAACATAGCTGCCATGGTAGCGGTGGCGCCGCTGTCGGGATTGCCATTACCATTTATTAGTCATGGTGGTACGGCGCTGATGGTGACGTTAGCATCACTTGGTATTGTACTTAATGTATCAAGATACCGGACTGTCGCGAAGCCAAGCGTGGTAAAATAATTCTATTATGCGCATTGGATTTGTTGGTGGAGGTACAGGAGGACACTTTTATCCACTCATTGCAGTGGCTGAAGAATTACGTGCCAAAGACAACGAACTTCAGCTCTACTACTTTGGGCCAGACCCGTACAACAAAGCACTCCTTGACTCACACCAGATTCGTTTTATCTATTGTCCGGCAGGAAAGCTGCGTCGATATTTTTCCATCCAAAATTTCTTTGATGCGTTCCGTAGTTTTTTCGGAATCTTTGTGGCAATCTTCAAACTCTTTATTATTTATCCTGATGTAATTTTTAGCAAAGGAAGCTACACTGCTGTGCCCATCCTTATGGCGGCGAGGTTTTTACGTATTCCAGTTGTGATACATGAATCTGACTCAAAACCAGGTCGCGCCAATAAAATGGCGAAAAAATTTGCCCGCTATATTGCAGTTGCTTACGACGATGCGGCGCAGTTTTTTCCTCCGGAAAAAACTGCGCTCGTCGGCATCCCACTCCGCAGAGAGGTCACCACCATCAACCAAAACGCACACCAGCAGCTTGGCATCCCCGCCGACAAACCACTTATCTATGTCACCGGAGGCTCTCTCGGTGCCGAGCGGATCAATAATATTATTTTACGTACTCTCCCCGAACTTTTGCCACATTATCGCGTGTTCCATCAAGTAGGGGAGACGAACCTTGAAGTGTTGCGTTCAGCAGCAAAGAATCTACTTACAGATGCCCCCCTCGCGCAAAACTACTACATTGTAGGTTCAATTCCAGCAACTTCCGTCTCACTCTTACTTGATGCCGCTGCTGTCGTCATTACTCGAGCTGGCAGCACGACATTGTTTGAAATTGCAGCGCATGGTAAACCAGCTATCATTATTCCGATTCCTGAAGAAGTAAGCCACGATCAACGCTCCAATGCTTACGCCTACGCGCGCTCTGGCGCTGCTTCTGTCATCGAGGAAAAGAATCTTACCCCGCACTTGCTCATAGAAGAAATTAGATCTATTATCAGTGACCAAACCAAATACGCCACCATGGTGCAAGCTGCGAAGAGTCAAGCTCTCCCAGACGCTGCTGCCAAAGTCGCCGAAATTTTGGTCTCAATTGGCAAAGAACATGGATCATAAACCCGTCATCACCCGTATTCCTCCCAGCCCCACTGGTCATCTTCATATCGGTACTGCTCGTACTGCGCTTTTTAACTATCTCTTTGCCAAGAAATACGCCGGGAAAATGGTCTTCCGCAGCGAAGACACCGACAAAGCCCGTAGCACGAAGGAATTTGAACAAGAAATTATTGATGGTCTACACTGGCTTGGACTGCACTGGGACAATGAAGTAATCGTCCGCCAGTCAGAGCGTGCGCCACTTTATCGAGACTACCTAGAAAAAATGATTTCTGAAGGAACAGCGTATTTGAGCGAAGAGGAGAGTAAGAATACACCCGGTCAAATGGTCACTCTAGTGCGACTAGTAAATCCAAATAAGGTCATCACATTTAATGACCTCATTCGTGGAGACATCACCTTTGACACAACTGAGCTCGGCGATCTAGTCATTGCCCGCAACATCGACGACGCACTCTACCACTTCACTGTAGTAGTCGACGATTTTGAGATGGGAATCACTCACGTCCTGCGTGGTGACGACCATATTGCCAATACACCACGGCAAATCCTCATCCAAGAAGCCATCGGTGCACCGCGCCCAATCTACGCCCATCTTCCACTCATTCTCGCCACAGACCGCTCGAAAATGTCCAAGCGACACGGCGCTGTTTCTTTGCATGAATACCGAAAATCCGGCTACACCAAAGAAGCTATTCTCAACTATCTCGCCATGCTCGGCTGGAACCCTGGTACTGAGCAGGAACTCTTCACTTTAGAAGAACTTGTAGACGCTTTTTCGGTTGAACATATCCACAAAGCTGGTGCGGTATTTGATATCAAAAAATTCGCTTGGTTTAATAAGCACTACCTCGACCAACTTTCAGCTGAAGATTACCTGGCGTATATCACCGAAGACTTTCCAGTCCAACTTTCAGCACTAGAACAATACGACACAGATCGTCTCAAACGAGCACTTACTACCATCCGCGAACGTGTCAGCACTCGTCTAGAATTCCACGACCTCACAGCAGCAGGGGAGTACGACTACTTTTTTGCTACCCCAGAATACGAAACGGACGCTCTCAAATGGAAGAATGATGACACGGCTGCTCAAGCGCTACCTCGACTCGAAAAAGCTCTAGAAATCCTCTCAGAAGCTAATTTTTCAAGCTCAGAAGCGATTAAAACTAGTCTCTGGGAATACGCTGAAGAGGTTGGAAGAGGGGAGTTGCTTTGGCCACTACGTGTTTCGTTATCAGGAAAGAAGCAATCTCCCGACCCTTTTACCCTAGCCTTTATACTCCAAAAGGAGGAAACTCTCCTGCGCCTGCAAACAGCCTGTGCTAAAATAAGGGGGTAATGAGTATCCGATTGTTCGTAGCCTTTTTCTTGGGAATTTTTCTTCCAATGTCACTCTTTGGTGGTTTTTCGTATGTATCTGCCCAGTCACCAGAAGACATCGCGCGGCTGCAAGCAGAAATTAACGCACGCAGTAGTCGACTCACGCAAATAGACGCCGAAATCGCAAAGTTTGAACAACAGTTAAAAGCGGTTGGTGGAGAAAAGAAAACCCTTCAATCTGCCATCAATAGTCTCGAACTCGAACGCAAAAAAGTAAACGCTGATATTTCTCGTACCGAAAATCTCATTTCTTCAACAGATCTCGAAATCAACAAATTTGCTCTAGAGATTCAAAAAACACAGGGCGATATTGATAAAAGTCAGGAAGCCATCAGTGCCATCATTCGCCAAGAATACCAATCAAGTGACACTTCACTTCTTGAACTTATGCTGAGCCACGAACACCTTTCAGCCTTTTGGAACACCCTCGAAGCCCATCAAAATATCCGCGAATCACTCTCAGCCAAAGTCTTGGAACTAGACTCGTTCCAAGAGCTCCTTACTGGCAAGCGAACTTCAAGTGAGGGTAAGCGGAGTCAATTGTCATCACTCAAAAGCCAATACGTCGGTCAGACTGAAGTGCTAGCCAATAATAAGGACGAGCAAGCGAAGCTTCTCCAAGTAACCAAAAATAACGAAAAAAACTACCAAGGTCTTCTTGCCGCAAAAAAGACTGCCAAGGAACAAATTGTAAAGGAAATGCGAGATTACGAATCAAAGTTGAAGTTCATACTTGATCCTGCTACCATTCCAAGTGCCGGCAGCGCGGTCTTTGCCTGGCCTGTTAAGAACGTTGTCATTACCCAGTACTTCGGTGGTACTGAGTTTGCTGCTCGCAACGCGTCTGTGTACGGCGGTCGGGCCTACCACCCTGGTGTCGACTTTGGCGTCCCAAGTGGCAGCGCGGTCCTGGCGCCACTCGCGGGTACTGTCCGTGCCACAGGCAACACCGACCTCGTACCTGGCTGTTACTCATGGGGTAAGTGGACACTCATCGACCACGCAAACGGTCTCAGTACGCTCTACGCGCACCAATCAGCCCAAAATGTTGTGCCGGGCCAATCTGTGGCCACAGGCGAAGTAATTGGCTACTCCGGCAGCACTGGCTACTCAACCGGTCCACACCTTCACTTTACGGTATACGCCAAAGGCGGGGTGAGTGTTCGTAAATTCAACGAAATAAAAACCATCACCAGCTGTGGCCCAGCCTCAACCCCTGTTGCCGCCCACGAAGCCTACCTAGACCCAATGAACTACCTACCAAAATATTAATCACTGCAAAAAGCTATATTTGGGGACAAGGCTGGGGATAACCCGGCTTTTTTAAATGGAAAAGACTGGGGATAAAGGGTAGTATAAGTATGCGATGCAAAACATCGTAGGAACTTACCCTCACAGAAGCCCGCGCAAGCGGGCTTCCAGGGCTCCTACTTCTGCTCTCCTTTATCTTTATTAAGTTCAATTACCAAAAACTTCCAGAGCAATTCTTTTGCTTTATGACAGTCTACGCGCATTTCTAGAATTTCAGCTTTTGTAATACGTTCTACCACTTCTTTATAGTTCAATTGCACATTAAGTGTGTTTGAGGGGTAGCGGAGAGCGGTATTATCATGATCTTCAAAGGTCAGATCAGATGATTTTATTTTTGACTTAATAATGTCAAGCGTTATATATTTTACTACCAATTCTTCTAGGCCCTGGAACATATTTCCGTAACTCACATCTTCGGACGGGACATCTGGATTTTTTCTTATAAACTCTGCTGCTGCCTTCTCTACTTCCTCTTTTTTTACTCTGGCTTTAAATTGAACAAATATTTCATGAATATCATGCGTTAGGTCAGAACGATCAAGGTGGCTTTTGTTTAAAAAACGTATACTCAAAGTTTTCAACATTATTTCAATACCATGTTTAAAGTTAAACAGGGAAGGGATAATAAGAAACTTATCAATAAAATTCTCACTATTTAATTTTTGAACCTTCTCAAACCCGATTACTGCAAGTTCTAGGTAAGCATCAGCAAAATACTCCCACTCATCCTTATTGTGAATTCTTAGTTTTTTCTCCATTTGCAAATTATACCTTACATAAGTGAATGTCGCACAATATCTTAATATCGAGTGTGGCAAGGGAGAGGTGAGGGCAGAAAGCGGGTCTGGGGTCATGCCACAGTCAACTTGAAATGAACCATCTAGGCGACTTACTGGGAATGGATTTTTGCGCAGAAAATCCAAGAAGTTTTTATAGAAATATTTGTACAGAATTTAAAATATTTAAAATAAAATAATTTTTATTCTATCTGCGAAAACTTTTAAAATATTTTTTATATTTTGTGTTCGAGCTGACTCTACAGACGGCCTAAGTATCATCTCGAAAATTCGATGAGCTTGTGGAGCAAAGTGAGACGTACCCTACATCCTCTTTAAATTCTCTAAAGACCTTAGAATCGATTATAGAGGCTTGTATTGAGTCGACTCAGTACATCAAGAGGCCTTAGACGGCATTTTGAGACGTAGGTTAAGTCGAATCAAAAATAATTTGAGCAAAACTAAATATCCGGAGAAATCTCGGCAAAAGTCGAAAAAATAAGTAAACGAGAAAAGTACAAAGCTACATGTCGTAAAGGTGATTGTGCATCCATAATGCCACAAGGGCTTTGGGACGCACAATCACTCTGTTTGCAACATTCATGATGAGTAAAGCAAAGCTTATTCATTATGAATGTCGCAAAAGATATATTGTGCGACATAATTCAATCTATAAAGGAATCCCTAGGCTTCATCAGGGAGATACGCCCCGCCGAGGAATTCGGCGGTAAGGCGATCGTAGTCGGGACGGTGCTGAGTAAGATGTATTGTCCGCTTCCCTGTACTACTTAGTCGGGAAGTTATCTCTGGATGTCGAGTGAGATAGTCGTCGAGTTTTTTTGGAATCACTTCGTCTTGGGCTATGAAGAAAAGGGAGTCCTTAAAATGCGACCGGAGAGCATCTTTGAGCAAAATATAGTGAGTACAGCCCAAGAGCACTACGTCCCCTTCCCTTGCCTGTGCCTCTATGACCTTGATAGCAATCTGTGTCGCTTCATTTACACTACCGGATTCAATAAGCGGCACAAGAGCTGGCGTAGCAACAGCTAAAAATTCAACAGGTTCTATGCTCGCCTTAGCGAACTCCCGTTCGTACTTGAGCGAATCAACTGTTCTTTTAGTCGCGAGCAACAGCGCTCGCGTGTATCCATTCTCAATTACCTCCTCAACAGTCGGTATCACTACACCAAGGATACGGCGATCTGGATACGCTTCACGCAAGTATGTGTCTTGAATACGTCTCAAACTTTCTACTGAAGCGGTGTTGCAGGCAACAATAACAAGCAAGCAGTCGCGTTTGAATAATTCTTCAATTGCTCGTTTGGTCAGCTCATATATCTCCTCTTCCGTTTTGTCACCGTATGGCAGGTTGGCTGTGTCGCCGTAGTAAATGTAGTCGTATTGTGGAAGAGCTTTTGCTACAGCTTTCAGGACTAAAAGCCCACCCAACCCCGAATCAAAAAAACCAATATTCATAACTAGTTTTTCTTTGAACGCAGCTCCAACACCCGAGTAAAATGTTTTTCCGAAACTGGCTGGACTGAAAGACGACTTCCCTGTTGCGTAACGATCATACCAGTAAAGGCTGGGTCTAGTTTTAATTCTGCGAGTGTCAGTGGTTCTTTAAACAGCTCAACAAACTTAGCGTCCATGGTACTCCACCGGGGATTATCTTGAGTCGATGCTTTCTCAAAACCTTCGCTTTTGGGGTCAAATTGCGTTGGATCAGCATAGGCTTCTCTTTCTACCTTAGCCAAACCCACGATACCCGGTACAGCGCAGCTTGAATGGTAAAACAAAAGCAGCTCCCCTTTCTTCATGGCACGAATAAAATTGCGTGCCTGGTAATTGCGCACGTCATTCCACTGCGTCACCTTGTCTTTCTTCAAATCTTCAATCGAGTAGCATGAGGGCTCACTCTTTACCAACCAGTACTGCATAGTCGTATTATAGCCTACTTGCTATACTTTATAGGTCGGTTATTACATAGACGCAAAATATAAATATAGTATGTTAAGGGAATCACATTTAGAATTGGTTCGAACCAAAGGAACAATGTTTGGTAGTGCACTTATGGGTCTTCTCTTCTTGGTGTCTGGCGCCATGATGATTTCAACCCCAGCAGCAACAGCTGGATACTTCACCAGCCTTGGTATCCCAATGGCAACTGTTCTCATTTGGCCAATTCTTATTTTTAAAATCGTTGCAGGTCTTGCTCTGATTGTTGGAAAGCGCACCACTGAAGCGGCGGCTGGACTTATCGTCTTTACCCTTATCACTACCCTCTTGGTTCACCTCAGTCCAAACACAGATCCAACCTTCCCTGTAGGAATGCTTAAGAACTTAGCGATTGTTGGAGGACTACTCTACATCATGGCTTTTGGCCCTCATGGTATGAACATAAAGGGACAAGAAGCGGAGTAAATTCATTCATTTCGTTTGTTCATTTAAAGAAAAAGGCGTGCCCTTGCGGGCACGCCTTTTTCTTTCTTTAGATATTTGCCACTAGAGGTCTATTTCCAACAATACGCCGATGAGGCCCATGGACGTATACCCTGTGTCTCGTAGAGATGTCGGGCATACGCCATATTGTCGTAAATATTATCTAGATTCAAATTCATTGCGGTTGCTGCAGTCTGGTGATAACGCTTGTTGATTTGCATTACCCCAGTGTCAGCGGAGTCGACTCGTCCATGAAGGATCGAGCCATCACTAAGAGTGTGGCGGAAACCAGATTCACACCGAGCGACTTCCGCCATGACAGGAATGTCACTGAAGTAGTCGCGTACGATAGACTCTGTGTTCGAAGTTGGTTGTGAAGTTTTGAGTGAGAGTGACGCATTTACATACGGCTTCTCATCTACTACTTTGTTTTGCACCGATTTTTTGGGTGCAACAGTAGCAGTAAGGGGCTTCACAGCGGCAATTTCAGCAGGACGTACCTGCTCCGCAGTCGCAATGTGTCCGTAGGCTGTTTCCGGGACAGCTGCCGCCGAGACGGCCGCTCCTGTAAACAGGGCTAGAATCACAGTCGATAAAATAAGCCAATGGTCTTAACTGACAAGACGTGTGAGCGAGAGTCGCTTATAAATATTCCGTAGGATATTTATAAATGACCAAGCGAACACGGTTTGTATGATTTCCATACAAACATCGGTGTGGAGTACCGATGACCGCAAAATACTACCATAGATTGCGGGTTTTTTAGATTATGACACTTTTTAGACTTACTGTCAATTCTTTTGCCTGCTTTTTCTTTAAAATAAGGTTATTTTAGGCTTCTTTTCGTGAATAAATTTAAAACAGTCATCTTACTCTTGGGGTTGGTACTGTCTTCCGGAGGATGTAGCCTTAGCTTTTTAAGGCTAAAGTTTCTTTGTCAGTAGCGCCATGGCTCCGTAGAGACCGGCTTCGTCACCGAGCTTAGCCTCAGTGATGAAAGGACACGATACGAAGCTGTCTAGTGACTCGACCGTATACTTACGGATAGCATCTACCATAATTTTAGGATCACCGATTATCATCGAACCACCGAGAACAATCACATCAGGCGACCAATACAACGTAGTATTTCGGAGTCCCTGAGCAAGATACTCTGCAAGCTCGTCCCACAAGACATCACTCTGTGGAATCTCATAAGGCTTTACACCAAAGCGTTGCTCGACAGCAGTGCCTGAAACGAGGTTTTCAAGTGTTGGCGCGATATCTTCTCCGAGGATAGTTCGGTCGATATCGAGGATTTGTTTGCCTGGTTCAAAACCTGCACTCGCATGGTCTATCTCACCATTTTCAATTTTTACTCCGCCTACTCCTGTACTCACTGTGTGATACGCCACAATCTCCAGACCTTTTCCTGCACCAAAGACAGCTTCGCCAAGGCCGGCCACTGCAGCATCGTTCTCAAGAAAAATTGGTACGTTAAAACTTTTTTGTAGCTCTTTCACGAGCGACTTCCCTGCCCACTTACTCAGGATCGAATCATTATGCATACCTGACTTATCCTCTTCAAGTAGTCCTCGAATACCTCCGGCCATCGCAGTAAGTTTTTTTCCTTCAGTGAGAACAGTGATACTATCAACAATTTTACTAATACCGGCATCAAACGCAGCTGGCGTTTTAAAGCTTTCAACTTTATCGAGAGTTTTTAAGTCAGAAGAAATTGCCACCCGGGTTTTGGTACCGCCAATATCAAAGAGAATGTACGTCATGGAATAATCTTATCACGGACATAAGGCCAGACAGCTAAGAATGGCCCCGTGAACTGTTGAGGATGGAGTACGATCATTTCTTGAAGTTCAGAAAATGGTACCCAAAATACTTTTGCAACCTCGTCTTCACTTACGCTAAAAACCGTTTCCTTGGAGATAGTTGTTTTATAAATAGCGTTAAAAAATCCTGGAGTGGGAAACGGTGCAGATATCAGCGATAAGACCGCGTTTCTTATTCCTAGTTCTTCAAACAATTCTGCATTTGCGGCAGCAAAATAATCGTCACCTTCATTTACATGTCCAGCTGCTGAGAAGTCGAGTAGATTTGGACTAAGAACTGTGGCTGAGCGACGTTGTATCAATACGCGATTGCCTTCGTCAAGAACAAAAATGCACGAAACTCGCCTTATGAGCCCTTTCTCAAGTGCGTCGAACAACTGAAAGTATCCGGTAACTTCGTCACGCTCATTAACTGTTGTGATATTTGGATAGACAGTGTCTGCCATACTATAGACCAAGAATTGCTTTAGTTTTTTGTTTGTAGAGTTCTACGTTTGGTTGATCAAAAGCGTTTAGATTCATAAATTCAGCAAGATACATCGTCTCGCGCATCCGCATGGCCATAAAAAGTCCTAGCGAATAGGCAAGATTCTCATCAAAAATTGTAGCGCGAAATGGTAGCTCTTTTTCGTTGTACGCTCCCACTACCCCACCATAGATAGCCGTAGTGACTTCTTGTGCAGTAAAGCGTCCGAATGCTTTGGCGATTCCTTGTTTGGGGATATTAAATTCGCTTACCTCATCATCAAAAGTGACGAAGTCAGTGTATACGCCAGCAAAGCCGCTGAGATAGAGTTGGCCGATAGAGTGAAGTTCAACCGGAGTCGAGATAGTTGGAAGCATTCCTTTCGCCACAGCCTTACCGTCTCTGTCAGATGCCTTTCCAATACTTTCCGCAAAGAGCTGCCGATACCACGCTCCGAGTGTTTGTAGCCGTTTTTCAAAAGCAAAAAAATTATTGTGTTTGTAGCCCTTTTTAATATACACATAGAGTCGAGCGGCAGACTCAGCTGTCACTTCCACGTAGCCTTCACCAGCAGCATCAAGGAAACCTTCAATATAGGCGTCGACATCGTGTTTAAGAAGCGCCAGAGGAATCAGTCCTACTTCTGTTCCGACAGAATAGCGACCACCGACAATCTTCGGCATAGCAACCACAGTAGCACCTAGCTTCTTGCCAGCCTTAGAAAAATCAGTTCCAGAATCACCGATTAAGATGGTTTGCGCATATATATCACTTCCCCACTTTACTTTCAGTGCTTCGAGCAAAATTCCAGCATTCACTAGCGTCTCAGTCGTAGCGCCTGATTTACTCACGACACACACCGCGAGATGCTCTTTTTTCTTTAGCGTCGAAAGCTCTTTAATAAGTAAATCAATCTCATACGCCGAAATGGTGTCGAGCACAGAAAGTTTCACCTTTCCTTCATCAAGCACGGAGTGCACTGCTTCCACTCCTAGACTCGAACCGCCAATCCCCACGAGTACCAAGTGTTTAATACCTGAAAATTTCTTAGTAAGAGTAGCTATCGTGTTGTGTAGCTCTTGATCGGCAGCGTGAATGAGGGAGTATTCGGGTTGTGATGAATCATGAAGCTCCAACACCTTGGCAATATATGCTTGATACGCATCTAATTTTTTGACTTCTTTTTTAAGAGTAGTCGGCGCAGCGGGAGTAGTGTCAAAAAAAGAAAGGCGCATAGTTATAGTTGTTTGATATTATTTTTAGTATCTACGTGCTTCATGATGTACTTGTAAGCATCGTCAACATCATCCATTATGACGAAAAGAGAAAGGTCTTCAGCACTGATAGTGCCAAATTTTTTAAGCATGTCTTGTTCGAAGAAACGTAACAACGGCTCCCAGAACTCTTTTCCGTAAAGCACAATTGGTAGTTGAGCGATTTTTTTTGTCTGGATAAGAGTAACGATTTCAAAGAACTCATCCATCGTTCCAAAGCCGCCTGGGAAATAGACGTAGACTTCAGAAGCAAAGGTCAGCATCACCTTACGCGAAAAGAAAAAGTCGAAATTGAGCGAGTGGGTTGTGTACGGATTGAGTTTCTGCTCAAATGGCAAATGAATGTTGAGTCCGATGGACTTTCCGCCCACCTTAAAAGCACCTACATTTGACGCCTCCATAATTCCTCCGCCTCCACCAGAAACAATTGAAAACCCTTTCTTAGCGAGCTTTGAAGCAAGCTCCTCCGCCGCCTTGTAGTATCTATCATCAGGTCGCAAGCGGGCACTCCCCCAAAAAGTAGCAGCTAGGCCAGTGTCGCGCAGAAGCTCAAAACCTTGCACAAATTCCGCCATAATTCGGAAAACACGCCATGATTGAATCGCATCACCATCGGCTCCTTTTGGGTTGAGCAGCTCCGCATCAAGTCGGCAAACGTTTGATGAATTTGATTTAATAGTGACTTTTTTCTTAGCATTCTTCTTTGGAAACATGACTATATTGTAGCACCACTGTGAGAATGAAAATAAAACAAACTGGGAAAACAAAGGGCTACCCTTCGCAAGTCTGCGAAGGGTAGCCCTTTGTACGTCTCTTACTTCTTAATTATGCCCAAGGAATATCGTACTGCTCAAACTCTGGAACGAGTTTTTTGCCGTACAAGAGTCGCGAGATGACTTCGCCATGACAAAGGGCGCCAGTGAGCGCGTTGTGCGGCTGCGGTTCTTCGGGAATACCACAATATGTGAGTAGTACATCGAGATTGAGGGCGCTGCGATGATGTTCTTCATCGAGCGGTGGTGTAAGTCCCCTCTTTACCATATGCATCCATCCAAGTGTATGGACGTCGATAGTCCGGTGCGCAAAATTCCAATCAAGACCAGCACGATGTGCTGCCGCTTTGGCCATATCTCTATCAAACGACACATTTTGTCCCGCCATCGTGCGGTTGTGCAAATCCTTCGCCCAATCCTTAAAATTCCGAATCAACTCCCCTTCCGACATTTTACTCACATCAAGAATTTCTTCGCGGGTAAAGCCATTGACCGCCAGTGCCTCCTCCTCAATATGAGCCCCATCCCACACCCGACACTCAGCATAAAAACGGTTGGTAGGATTTTCTAAATCCAACGCCCCCAAAGACACAATCGAATTTTTCTCATAATTCAGCCCCGAGGCTTCAATGTCTAGTATTAGCATATGCAAAGTAGTATATCATTACATAAAACATCATTTTCAATTTGACAGAAAGTCATTTTATAGTTATAAATTTACTTAGTGAAGTTCTAACTCAGTTCCCGGAGAGATTCAATGACATTACTTATCACTATTGCCATCGCCAATCACTCACACTGGCCCGATGAAGGTTCGCATAAAATATATGCTGCAGCGATGATACCGACAGATTGGCTTTCAGATATTCACTATCGCAAGGATGCATATCTGGAGCGACTTGAAGATGTCTTTAAAGGAGGCTGCTTCAGCTGCAACTGGTTTGGTACTCTTGAACGTGCCAAAAAGTACGCGGGACTACTACAGGAAGAAGCTGGTGAAAGACTGGCCTCTGAAATCGTTCCTATTCTATACATTCAAGGGACTCACTTCAGATATGCTGGCTCCATCTACGTTGATGAGGCTGAAAGTATCGTAGACGATGATTTCTACAAGGTCAGATTACTCCTTCAAAATTCGACTGAATCAATTCTCTGAGGTTCGACAACCTGAAGTCAAAGGCGCGCAAGTGAAAACTTGCGCGCTCCTTTTATATTCTCGTCGGAAGTCGCTGTGATGCTGAGGGAGACATTGCACAGAAACAAAATCTCCCTAGGGGAACCCTAGAGAGATTTTGTTTCGAGCATAGCGGCAATTTTCGTGGGGAAAATTGAACGCGTGTCGAGCGAAGCATTACAGCAACTTCCACCTCCTCTCACAAAACTCTGCTTTGACGATTCTTACTACCGCAACCCAGGGCAATTACTGGCCGGTGTATACCCGGCTGCTTTGGCGGCGGCGATAGACTCAAAGGTGATGAGATTGGCGGGTTTGATGCGTTTGGCGCCGGGACAGTCGGGGAGGTGGTATTTTGTGCCGGATTTGGAGCCGACTACTGCTACAGGCTTGGTCGTGGGCGAAGAGGGGTCGGTAGTGGCTTTCGTGGTAGTGGCCGGCGAAACTGCCTCAACTACGGCTGCTGGGGTGATAATTTCCTTTGTAATTAAAGGTTTTTCTGAATTTCTAGAGGATGTCACGGAAAGGCGACCTAGGCCGAAGGAGGCCACGGCGACCAAAACTAGTAAAACACTATAGAAAATTACGTCGTTGGCTAGAAAGGACTTGAGTTTTAGTAACATATGTCGTATACTCTGCGCACATTAAATTCGTAATCATTATACAGTAATCGTATGGCAACAAAGAAAGCTGGCGGAACCGCCAAAAACCTGCGCGACTCGCAACCAAAAATGCTTGG
>JAYVWI010000051.1:0-7476 GCA_043786195.1 Minisyncoccota bacterium | reverse complement strand
ATCGTGCGGCACCCCTTTTCTAAAGAACCAAAGAACAAATTATCGATTACCTTGGCGATGTCCTGGCATAACTATTCCCGCTTCTTCCAGAATTGCCTTTTCAGCATTCTTGTCGTTGGCCTTGTGAGCTACCTGAAGCGCTTGTCGTTGCTCTTCACTCAAGTCCTGAAACTTATGCCCCATTTTCATCCCTTGGTGGTTGCCCATGCCAAAGTGATGTTGCGGTGACTTAACACCAAGCTCATCCAGAATTTTCTTTGCCTTCTCCCACTTGCCATCTTCTCTGAGCAAGTGTGCTTGTACAAAAAGCTTAAAGTCTGCCTCGGTATCTACAGAGTCTGCGAGTGGCGTACCGGCTACAGCTGTCTTAAACGCTTCATAATCCTCTTTCTCAACAGCTTGTCTGATGGCGTCGCGAGACTCGCGGGAAGCCTTGTGCATAGCCTGCAAGACTGTCTCATCTACGCCAGCTTTCACTAGAGTGTCGCGAGCTCCACTCAGGTCGCCTGACTGACGCTTTTCTCGGGCTATCTCGAAGGCTGAAATTTGTTCTTGTGAAAGACCAGCTTTCACTAACAAATCCGATCCGCCATAGGCTTGCACTCCAGTCGCAGTGACCGCAAACGCAGCAATGGCAACAAGTAATGATTTTGATTGCATGTATTTCAAATTTATATCAATGTCAGAAGAGGGATATACTCTCCTCTTCTTAGTATTGGTACGCAATCAAAATTGGAGTCTTTCAGTTATTGCACAGTTTGGAAATAATTCCAGATTTGTGCAAGTCCATTCCACATGTCACTTTCGCCATCAACCGCTGTACCGCAGGAATCGAGCTTATATTGTGCACCGTCGATGGTAATACTATAGCGGACATCAATACCGTCACTATACGAGTTGCAGTCAGTTGGCTTTATAGGCTGCGATTGTGCGACAAGCGACTGAGTTTCAAGCACCTGTTTTACTACTTGCTGAACTTCAAGCGGTAAGGTGCCACTTTTAATGATTTTTTCGGCGCCAGCGGACTGCGCATACTGATAGCGATAACTTCCATCTCCAAGGACTTGAAATGATGGACATCCTGCCTTATCACACCCACCGTATGATTCACTTTCAACCACAAACGCATCAGCTTGGGTCTGGGTTGGCACGTCGTCAGGAGTCACCACTTTTGAAAAATGAGCTACATAAAGATACCCTCCAGCAAACGCCCCCACTACAAAGGTAAATAAAATACTCAACACATCTTGTCGTTTCATTACCTCAAGTATACCAGGTGAAATTCTACAAATAAAAAGCAGCCCACACGCAAGGAAGCGTGGAGCTGCAGGATTAGAGCTTTGGTGAGTCGTACCGAAGGAGACTAGCTCCTGGCGGTAAGGCGTGCCCAGTTTTCAGGGTCTTTCGGCTTCGTGATGAGCTCAGATCCAGCTGCGCAAAGCGGGCATTCTTCGACCGGCCAGGTGTCCATCGTGAATTCGATGAGGGAAATAATCTTGCGCCCATCCGCCCGCGACAGACCCGAGCGATTAAAAATCGCACCAGCAAACGGAAGGATAATCCCCTGCTTATCGATGACAGCCTTAGCCGAACGCTCGACGCTGCCGCCGGTAGTGAGGACATCTTCGACCAGCAGGATGTTCTCGAACTGCTCGATTTCGATTGAACCGAGCTTCATCGGAGAGCTTTTCTCCTTCCCCACCTTCTCGGTGAAGCCGCTGAGGCAAGTGGTGCCGGCTTCGTGAGAGATATGGCGAGCCACGTCGTGGGCGAAGGTGATGGCACCGAATTGAGGACCGATGACACGATTCACCTTTTTCAGGTCGAGCCCGTTGCTGCGAAGATACGACACGAGGTCGTCGGCAGCTTCGTCTGACCAGATGGGATTCGTGAGGATCTTACGACTATTAGCATAGCCGTTTGAATGAAGCCCAGAATCCAGCTCGACGTGCGGACTAGTCGGCTGACCATCATGCAGCCAGAGCGCTCCGCGAGAGCGGTAGAGTTTCAAATATTCTTCCGGTGTCCGAAGCATCGTCTTTCCTTCCAAGGTTCTGTGCACATAATTAACGGGAATGTGCTCTCCGTGACAAGTTCTGCTGAAACACTACACAAAGTAGAGGGAAAGTGCAATTAACTCACATATTAAAATAAGCCTGCGAGGATTTCTCGCAGGCTTAGAAAATGAGTTCGGGATGTTGATAGAAACCCCGAACCGGCCGGTAATCACCGTTGTGAAGTTTGAGCTCAAACGTGCGCATGAGTTCTGGGACTTTCGTCACCGGATTGTTGCAGTACGCCCACTTTCGATTGAGGCAGATGCCGACATGATCGTAGTTGAAGCCGTCATTCCCCTCCTTCTGTCCCCAGACCACAACGCGACAGGCAGCTGGGTCAGACGCCGGCTCCCAACGCGATCGAAGCAAGTCTTGCTCCAGACTCGATACGCTTGAGCGCACCTTTTGAACCAGGTCGATACCTATGAGCAGCGAGGACACGTACTTTGCACAAGAACGGTCACCACCATCAAGCACATCTACCCACCGAGGTGAGCCTTCTTCCTTGAAGATCAGCGATTGGAACATCGGTGAACCGACACTCTGACGGAGATTGACCAAAAGCGACGCAATTTTATCGATTTTGTATTGTCGGTCGGTTGGCAACGTGAACATTGAATCCCTCCCAAAGGCGATTGTGCGCCTATTTATACCGCCTTTAAATTTTTTGTAAATAAAAACGGACCGGGGGTTTCCCTAATCCGCATTTGTTTGCCTCGTTGTCAGCCCTGTGTCGGTCCGACGCAGCAGACAAAATAGAGGTAGGCCGATGCGTCAGTGCGAGTCGGCCACTCACCTTCGCCGAGCCACGGCGCGTTTTCGAGCTTGGCGCGCCGCTGTGTGAAGCGAGCGCCGCCGGCAGTGCGGTTGACGATTTGTCCGAAGTGATCGAGACTAAAGGTCACCTCGGGCTTGAGTGTCACGTATCGCTGCGAATCCTTCCACCCGTCTTCA
Organism: Minisyncoccota bacterium; assembly: GCA_043786195.1. Lineage (GTDB taxonomy): Bacteria > Patescibacteriota > Minisyncoccia > Phycocordibacterales > UBA918 > OLB19. The sequence goes on along the minus strand of JAYVWI010000051.1, from coordinate 4,465 downwards.
AGGAAAGTGGCAACCTTGTCGAAAGCCCACTTCGTCGTGGGTGTCTGAGCGAAACCAGCCTTACCCGTCTCTTCCTTGAGAAAGGCAATGAGCTCAATCGGCTTCTCAACCAATGCTACAAGCCGATCGTAGTCGATTTTTGTCGAAATTGTCATGTTCAGTTCCCTCTCTTGCGCGTTTTCCAAAAAATACAATACGTTTTTCTTACATACTGTCAATAGCTATTCTTACAGGCGGCTGTCGTGACAATTAGTCAGACTATATCTGAATTTATAAAATCCTGAGCGGAGAGAACGGGATTCGAACCCGTGAAGGACTTGCGCCCTTACACGCTTTCCAAGCGTGCGCCTTCAGCCGCTCAGCCATCTCTCCGCTCAGGATTTTAACTGGATATTTATACCACGGCCGAGCCTACACTCGAACGTCTTCAATCAAATACAGTACATTAAGGAGTGGTTCGGCAACAGTAAGGAGGTATTCTTGGAGTTTTGTTTCATCAATTTCTGAAATAGTTTCTTCGAATCGAATCTGCTCATCAGGAAAGAGCATGTAGAGTTGGTCGCCAATAAAAGAAATACGAATATTGGTTCCCTGTGCGCTCCACCAGGTGTAGAGGTCGTGCATGAAGTCGGTAGTAATGATTTCATGTGCTTCCACGTCGTCGGTAGTCGCGACGTGGAGGAGATTTTCAAAATCACTCCATTCAAAGACAGTTTCTTTTACGTTCCCTACTGTCAGTCCAGACCAATAAGTACGGTGAGCGAAGCCGTGAAGATCGCCTTCGGTAGAGATAAAAGTCTTCCCTGTGCGGGCTTTTTTGAGTTTATATGAGACGAAGTAGCCCTTAAAAATATTCTTTTCGCTACGTTCCTTTCCAGAACCGGTGATATTTTTTACTTCAAGCTCACTCACAAACAGCGGCACCGTGCCCATCTCAACCTCAAACACATTGTCGATACGAGTATGGTTGAACGGTTCAGTAATCAACTCAGAAGTGGTTAACAACTTTAAAACACGCTCTGACTCAGGCGAATGCTTGAGTGAGTCAAAATGTCCTCGAAGGATTTCGTATAGTTGTACCCATTTTGATCGACTAAAATCAAGTGGCTTTCTGTCCACGACAACTGAGTGTGTGATAAGCCTTCCTTTTACTTCAAATAAATCGAAAATTTTGCCAAAGATGATTTTGTCGATACCTTTATGAAATTGCTGAATGACGTCATAGCCAGAGAGCAATAAGGCTCCCCCGTAATATCCACAAAATCCTAGTGAAATGAGACCGGTGAAAATACCGATAATGTACCCCCATAAAATCGGAAGGTTGGTAAAATAAATCCCTAGTATAAAGACTACAAGGTTTGGTAATAAAAATGCCAACGAAATAAGCAGTACACTTACCCGATGATATCGCCTGAATTTTGTGTATTCTGATTCTAGGTGCCCGACCTCAGTTTTTGCAACCTTAGTAATTTCTGAGATGTTCTCTGAGATAAGTTCGAGAAGTGCGGCTTTATGAGGAATTTTTTCTTTGAGTTCCATACGGTTTTATTTTCCCATTTCGCGGAGAATACGAATACGATCTTCTGCCGGTGGGTGTGTCTGAAACAGACCTGAAATCTTTTGCTTGAGAGAGCGTTTGTCACCCGCAAAAGGATCGGCAATGAAGAGGTGTGCGGTAGCGGTATTGGCTCGTATCATCGGACGGTTGTATTGACTGATTTTCTCAAGGGCTGAAGCCAGACCTTCTGGATACCGCGTAAGAAGTGCACCTGATGCATCGGCGAGATATTCACGCTTGCGAGAAATCGCCATCTGAATCAGCTGTGCCGCAATCGGAGCCAACACAATGCCGATAATACCAATGACCAAAAACGCTGCACCGGCTTTATTGTCTTCTCTATCGCCACCGCCAAACATCATCGCACGCATGAAAAAATCAGACAGAAGAGCTACGGAGCCCGCCAATACTACCGCGACCGTCGATACCAACATGTCACGATTACCGATATGAGACAGCTCGTGAGCAATTACGCCTTCCAGTTCGGTCTGGGTGAGAATATCTAGAATACCGCTTGTGGCAGCTACTGCAGCGTGCTGCGGGTCTCGACCAGTTGCAAAGGCATTGGGCGCGGGATCATTCACTACGTAGACCTTCGGCATTGGAAGTCCGGCGGTAATGGAAAGATTTTCAACCACATTCCATAAGATTGGATGGGTTTCTTTTGTGACTGGCTGTGCGCCAGTCATTTTGATAACAAGCGAGTCAGAGTACCAGTAGCTCCAGATATTGGTCACAATAGCCAGTACGACAGCAGCGTACAAAATAGCTTGATTTCCCAGTAAATATGAAGCGACATAGCCCACCCCAATCACAATCACCAAAAACACCGACATAAGTAGCCAAGTTTTTCGAACATTTGCGCCTTGTTGTGTATACATTGTCGCCATAATATTTTATTACGTGTTACAACGGAATTCCTTGCGGACTTTCGTTTGACTGATAACCAACGTCAGCCGACCAGAGCAGATAATAACCATGCTTATAGGCACCCTTGCGAATAAGGTTCTCCTTGCGCGCGGCGATGACTTGTTCTTTTGTGATATCCAACTGTTGAATGAGTGTTTCTAACACGACCATCAAATCACTATACTCTTCTAGAAATTCTGCCTTATCTCGCACCATCGCAATTGAAGAAGCTTCTTCTTTAATTTTCTTAAACAGCTCTTGCTGAAGCTCTTGCACATCAGAAATCTTACGATATTCACATTTCTCGTGTTTGGCTTCAATTTTAGTTGGGATATTATCCCGGACTAATTTGTTGTAATACACTCGAGTAATTTCTGACATACTTTAGATAATAACACGAGATTTATTGAACAATAGTTTGAGTAGGCGCAAGTATCGGTGCTGGGGTGGATCTGGCTAACATCTTATCCAAGAGTTCTGGGTTGAAATTTGCTGGACGGATTCCTTCGGCTGCATAGACGTAGAGGAGTGTTCTAAGGACGCCATCAAGTACAGACGATACCAACATCACTAGAGCAAGCCAAATGATGTACGCTACCGAAAGAACGATATAGTTGGCAGCTGGCAAAGCGAGTGTATACACAACAAACATCAGGCCTATTACTGCCAAAAGTGGTAATAAAATTGCCAGCAGGACTGTCAGTGAAAGCGAAATGCCACTTACAATTGTCTCGCCCCACGTTGCTTTGAAAACTTGTGTGGATTTTTTGATCGAAGCAAAGGGTGACTTATTATCAATCACCATCGCTGGTACCACAAAAAATGTAAGTACTGCCCAGGCGGTACCAAGAATCAGAGAAATAATCTTACCGATTAGTTCTGAACGCTCTGCAATAACACGCAATACGATTCCAACCGTGCTGGTAATCAGCGACCAGAGCAGCAATGGTACCCAATGTGAAAAGGCTACTTTGAGCGACTCACCAAGTGTCGCATCGCCACCTTTAATCCTGGTATACACAGTGTGCGCAATCGCTGCCTGAGCAAGAGCCAAGGTAAACGCTCCTATCACATATCCTCCAAAAACAAATTCGTAGTAGAGATAGCCGTTTCCGGACTGTTGCGCTTCGAATTGGGCAAACGCACCACTGAGTAAGAACACCGCCACTAAAATTCCAAAAAGGAACAGGTTGAGAGCGGCGGTAATAAGTGGAATCCACATCATTTCCTTATCCGCCCGCAAAAAATTCCATGATTCCTTGAACAAAAGCCAACTTGCTTTAAGACGGCCGATTTGTTGACCGTTGATTATGATTGGTGCACGCTGTGTCATATTGTTAGAAACTAACCTTTACTGGTTCACGTTCGACACTCTCTTCTGGAAGTTCGAAGAATGACTCTGACTTGAAGTTGAACATGTTTCCTACCACGTTTGAAGGAAACGCCTGAAGTGCAATGTTGAGGTCGCGGACGTTGCCGTTGTAAAAACGACGTGCAGCCTGGATTTTGTTTTCAGTATCTGAAAGCTCACCTTGAAGTTGGAGGAAATTGGTATTTGCTTTGAGATCTGGATAGGCTTCTGCGAGAGCAAAAATCTTGCCGATAGCGCCTCCAAGCGCTGCTTCAGCACCTCCCATCGCTGCCATTTGTTCTGGAGTGACAGAACCAGCATTGATATGAGTCTGAGTAGCAATGTTACGAGCTTGAATCACTGCATCCAGTGTTTCTCGTTCATGAGACGCGTACCCCTTCACCGTTTCTACGAGATTTGGAATAAGGTCATAGCGACGCTTGAGTTGTACATCAATGTCAGCCCACGCTTCCTTTGCCTGCTGTGTAAGCTTTACGAAGTTGTTATAAAGAGAAATAAAGTAGAACACCACAAGTGCTACGACGGCAATAATAATCCAAGTAAACATGGTCAAAAACTAATTACGTTAATTTTCTAATTATATCACACCATAGAAAAAACACGCAGGCTATAGCCTGCGTGTTTTT
>JAYVWI010000050.1:0-6926 GCA_043786195.1 Minisyncoccota bacterium | reverse complement strand
TGATATAATCGTCGGTATGAAACGTACCGCATTGGTGATCGGCAACTGGAAATTGAATCCGAATAGTTTGTCCGACGCCCATAAGCTTATTGATGGCATTAGCAAAAAATACAAAGCAAGAGAAGGAGTAGCGGTTGCTGTAGCGCCACCGTATGTCTACCTGACCGAAGTAGCTAAAAAGATTGGCAAGAAGGCGATCTGGTTGGCTGCCCAAGACGTTTCAACTGAAGTGCTCGGCCCATTTACAGGGGAAGTTTCAGCTATGCAGTTGCGTGACCTCAAAACGGAGTACGTCATCATCGGTCATTCTGAACGACGAGCAATGGGTGAGACAGATGAGCAGGTACAGAAAAAAGTATTTGGAGCGCTTAAGAACAAACTCACACCGGTGATTTGTGTCGGTGAGCGCGATCGTGACACACAAGGCGCCTTCTTTACCTTTGTCGAAAAACAGATTAAATCCATCGGAAGTATCCTTTCAGCAACTGAGATTAAAAAAGTAGTCATTGCCTACGAGCCCATCTGGGCAATCGGTACCGGCAAGACGGCCACTGCTAGTGACGTCAAGGAAATGCAGCTGTTTCTTTTTACAGTACTTACTAAACTTTATGATAAACCAACCGCTCAGAAAGTAACGCTACTCTATGGAGGTTCAGTAAAACCTGACAACGCTAAGGAGCTTCACAAGGAAGGCGGAATGAACGGATTTTTGGTGGGCGGCGCGAGTCTTAAAGCTGAAGATTTTTTACACATAATTAACGCAACCGTAACTGAATAACTATGAAGAAGATTACTGATATTACTGACTTGCGTGGCAAGCGAGTGATTGTTCGAGCGTCACTCAATATTCCACTAGAAAATGGACAGATCCGCAACGCGTTTCGGCTGAAGCGCGCCCTACCAACCTTACGCTACCTCCACGAGCAAGGAGCTAAGACTATCATCATTGGCCACATTGGTCGTGAACCAGAAGAAACCCTAAAGCCAGTTTTTGACGAGCTCGAAAAGAGTTTTGGGGTGCACTGGGGAGGTGCAATTACGAGTGATACATTTAAAGCTCGATCTGAATTAATCGCAGACGGTGGGTTTCTTATGGCTGAAAACCTTCGTCAAGATGAGCGTGAAGAGGCAAACGACGCTGACTTTGCAGCGTATATTGCTCAGTTTGGTGATATTTATGTAAACGATGCATTCGCTGAAGCTCACCGTGAGCACGCTTCTTTAAGTGCACTCGCAAAGCTCTTGCCAGCCTACGCGGGACTTAACCTACTTCAAGAAGTACAAGAACTCCAAAAAGTAATGACACCACAGCATCCATCACTCTTTATGCTCGGTGGCGCTAAGTTTGAGACTAAGATGCCGCTCGTTGAAAAGTACCTCGATGTCTATGATCACGTTTTCATTGCGGGCGCTCTAGCGAATGACGTCTTTAGGGCACTTGGTTATGAAGTAGGAGAGTCACTCGTGTCCGATGTCTCGATTGCCGGTGCCGCTTTTCTTAAAAGTGAGAAGCTCATCATCCCAATTGACGTCATGGTGCAGGGGCCAGATGGTATTCGTACTTGTGCACCTGATAAAGTTCGTCCCGTAGAAAAGATTTATGACTGCGGTCCGGCGACTACATCACTACTGGCTACGTATATCGAGAAAGCCGCCACTGTTCTCTGGAACGGCCCATTTGGAAATTACGAAGCCGGCTTTAAGGAAAGTACCGAAACAACGATGCGAAACCTTGCGGCAGCAAAAGCTTTTTCAGTCGTTGGTGGTGGGGATACTGTCGCCGCGATTGAAGAACTTGGTCTTAACGATAAGATTGGTTTTATTTCGATTGGTGGTGGAGCGATGTTGACCTACCTTGAAGATGGACGTACTCCGGTGTTGGATCTTTTAAATTAATCAATCGCTTGAGCAATGCTAGCGGCGAGGCCTTCGGCTTCGCCGCTTTCGTATTCCCCTGGAAGGGGTTCATCATATACACCGTCGTCAGTCATGCGGGGAATGATGTGAAGGTGGGTATGAAAGACTTTTTGTCCCGCTGCTTCACCGTTGTTCATCAGAAAGTTCACTCCGTCGCACTTAGTGGTATCCATCAATGCAGCCGCAATCTTTTGACCAACAATGATGATGCGAGCCAGGTCTTCCGGAGGGCATGAGAGTCCGTCGATACTTGGGTTTTTGGGAATCACCAAGGTGTGGCCAGGTTGAATTGGGTTGATATCCAAAAAAGCTAAGACGTGTTCGTCCTCGTATACTTTGTAGCAAGGGAGGTCTCCGGCAATGATTTGTGAAAAAATGGTCGACATATGGCAAGAATGGTACCATACGAGCAACTCCTATGACTACCTACCGTTTTCCTGAGAAAGAGACAGAAATAGTTACGCCGACTGTCTCGCCATTAATAAATCGTCTTTTGAGTCTTCGAAATGTTGTTGATGTCGAGGCGTTTTTAACACCAAACTACGAAACACAGCTTCACGACCCGTTCTTACTCCGTGATATGGATAAAGCTGTGGCTCGGATTGAATTGGCAATGGCTAATAACGAGTCGATAACTATCTTTAGTGACTACGACTGCGACGGGATCCCCGGCGCAGTAGTGCTTCATGATTGTTTTAAGGCAATTGGCTACACAAATTTCATCAACTACATTCCCCATCGACATTACGAAGGGTTTGGTCTCAACACTGGAGCAATAGATAAGCTCGCAGCACAAGATGTGAAGCTTATTATCACGATTGATTGTGGCACGTCTGATGTGGAAGCGATCGCGTACGCAAAAGAAAAAGGTATTGATGTGATAGTGACCGACCATCATGAGCCGCCTGCCACACTGCCCGACGCTGCCGCGATTATTAATCCCAAGCTTGGATCCTATCCATTTACTGAACTGTGCGGTGCTTCGACGGTATTCAAGCTTGCTCAAGCGCTGCTTGCGCATGGTGAGTATGCCGTCTCTACAGGCCAAGAAAAGTGGTGGCTCGATATGGTTGGGATTGCCACGATTGCCGACATGGTGCCACTTATCGGTGAGAATCGAGTGTTTGCCCGCTTTGGACTACAAGTATTGCGAAAGTCTCGCCGACCTGGTATTCAACAACTCTTGCAAAAAAATAAAGTCGACCAACGCTATCTCACCGAAGAAGATATAGGCTTCACGATTGGTCCTCGCATCAACGCCGCGTCGCGAATGGATAATCCCGAAGACGCTTTTTATATGCTTGCCTCCACCGACACAGTGGAGGCTGCTGCTCGTGTTGACCATCTCGAGAAGCTTAATAAAGAACGCAAGACAATGGTGGCCTTGATGACTAAAGATTTACATAAACGACTCGAGCATCTCGAAGAAATCCCCGGCGTACTGGTACTCGGTAACCCCGAGTGGCGACCGTCACTCGTGGGACTCGCTGCTAATAAACTTGCAGAAGAACATAAGCGACCGGTGTTTCTCTGGGGGAAGGATGGCAACGGAAAATTCAAAGGCTCGTGCCGTTCGGGTGGTGGCGTGAGTGTTGTCCAACTTATGAATGCGTGCGCCGAAGTATTTGAAGAACACGGCGGACACCATTTTTCTGGAGGTTTTTCAGTCCACGAAGATCATATATTTTCCTTTGGCGAACGGTTGAACGATGTGCTGAAAGCTCTCGGTGAATCTGCTGCGATTAGTGAAGAGATAATAATCGACGAAGTGTTGTCACTGAACGATGTTTCGCATGCTCTTGTGAAAGATTTATCGCTACTTGCTCCGTACGGCACCGGCAATCGTAAGCCTCTTTTTGCATTTAAAGATGTAACTCCTCGCAAAGTAGAACAATTTGGAAAAGCGCAAGAACATCTCAAAATGATATTTGAAACCAATGCCGGTGCACTCGAGGCTATCGCTTTTTTTGCTAAGTCAGAAGACTTTCAGAAGAACCCAGAAGAACATCCCACTTTCACACTTATCGCCCACGTCGAGCAGTCTTACTTTATGGATCGACAACAGATCCGCCTGCGGATTGTGGATGTGATTTAAAAACTGACCAGCTAGTTTAGGATAAGCAGGCTCACTTACTTGACAGATAAGTGATTTTTGTGTACTATTTTTAGTCCAATTTACTTTAATCCTAAAGAAGAAAAAGGAACGTTCCTAATGCAGTTTTCGAAGATGAACATGGTTGAGCTCAGTGCCGCGTTGGCTGCTGCTTCAAGTCGACTGACCGAACTCCGGAGTGAAGGATTCCTGGAAGACGGCACGCTGATCGTAACCATCAAGTTGCAAATCGGCCGGCTGAATGCCGAAATCGCCGAGCGAGTTTCGATCCTGAAGAAAGCCGCTTAAACGTCTTTCTGACGTTGGGCCGGTGGACATACTCCCCGGCTCTTCTTGTATTTGGCTATTGACCAAAATTGATTATGTTATACACTCAAATATGGATATGTAGCCTTGTCGCGGTGACGAGGTAAATTGAGAGGACCCACATGGGAAACCGGAGCAAAAAAGCAAAATCCCAGCCGCGAGCCGCTGACCTGACGACTTTGCAGGAACAGCACCGCAATCTGGAAGCGCAGATTACGGCCGAGCAAAACGCTCGCCACCCGAACTCGCTCGCCATCCGCGACCTCAAGAAGCGGAAACTCCGGGTCAAGGAACAGATCCAAGTGCTGCGGCGTGCCGATTTGGCCGACGCCGCTAGCTCGGAAGTTCCCGAACGCAATGGCTCCGGCGATATTATCGATTTCGGCCGGCGATCACAGTCGCCTTCGATCCAGGTTCCGCTTGGGGGCCGACAGCAAATTCTTGCGACCGCATAAGTCGCATCACTAATAGACAGCCAGGCACACGTCGGCTGTTTTTTATTATCCACTAGGCTTATGTATCAGTCTCTGTTACACTCTCCCCCTCAGTTTCTAAATATAGACAGAAAAAGGAGATGTTCTTCATGACGAACCAGACAGAATCAGAGCAAAAATCTCTCAAGCAGCTTCTTGCTCTCCATACGGACTATGGAAAGCAGATAGAAGAATTGTGCGCAAAGACACACCCAGATGAGTCAGCGATAAGTCAGCTCAAGAAACGTAAGCTCAGGACGCGCACAGCTATCGCCAGCGGCGACTACTATCGGAAAACGCCAATTACTGAAGTAGATACCTATCCGCTTACGGACGACACACTGCAGCTGGTGCGCGACCGGCTGCAGGTTGAGCTCAATTTCTTGATTTCTGGCTGTGTAAATCAGACCAGTCGACGGTACGTCGAAAAGAAACGTGAACACGATACTGTCGTCCGGGTTTTGGAAACACGTCGACTCGAGAAGTTGACGAATCCTCAAGCAGCGACGGCTGAAGCCATGTAGCAGATTTTTTCCGAGGTCGGGGTAGTACACCCCGGCCTTTTTCTTTTATACTAATGGAATGCAGCAGTATAGATTTCATATAATCATCGTGGCGTTTTTGTGTGGAGTGGCACTTCGCACTATCACGACATTTTCTTTATTTTTCTGTCTGTGGACGCTGATTGTCGGTGCGGGACTATTTGTAATGTGGGGCAGAAATCGCGAAGCTATTTCTGCTCCGCTGCTGCTGACCTGCTGTCTGGCGCTTTGTTTCTTCGGTGGCGGTCTTTTACGTATGCACTATGCAGTAAGCGCACTCAACACGTCATCTCTTGAGACTGAACTAGGGAAGAAAGTGGAACTCAAAGGTGTCGTCACAGAAGAACCAGAACGACATGAAAAGACTCTTAATCTTTATATAAAAACCGGCGACGACATTATCTTGGTGACCGCTAATCCATATAGCGCTGTTGCGTATGGTGACACCGTCAGCATTTCCGGAACATTGGAAGAACCAGAGGCGTTCGTCACCAACACCGGTCGAGAGTTTGATTACCCGCATTATCTTTTGGCACGTGGAGTCGAGTATAAAGTTTCTTATGCAAATGTAGACGTCATTAGTTCTGGTGAAGGGAATAGTTTCATCACGTTTCTTCTTCGTCAGAAGCATCGACTGATGGGTGGTATCGAACGGAGTCTCTCTGAGCCGCAGGCTGGGTTGGGTGAAGGTCTGCTGCTTGGAGTAAAACAAGCCTTAGGTACTGAGCTCAATGATGCTTTCCGTAAAGCTGGCATCATCCATATCGTGGTGTTGTCAGGCTACAACATCATGTTGGTAGTAGCCTTTACGATGTATTGTCTGTCACTTTTCTTCAGACGAAATATTCGTATTGTTGTAGGAGTCGTGATGGTGGTGTGCTTCGCGTTGGTTGTCGGTCTTTCGGCGACTGTTGTGCGAGCGAGTGTTATGGCTGGGATTTCCCTTTTGTCACAAGGGTTCAATCGTACGTACGACATAACTCGCTCACTGCTCTTTGCCGGTGCGGTGATGATCTTTTTCAACCCTTTCTTGCTTCTCTACGACATTGGCTTCCAACTTTCATTTATCGCTACCCTGGGTCTTATAATTATCGCACCTAAGTTAGAAGTTCTCTTCAAAAAAGAATCCGTGTTTAGTGCCGTTCGAGAATACTTCATAGCAACGGTGGCTACACAAATCGCTGTTTTGCCGCTCCTACTCTATCAGATGGGGCAAGTGTCGGTCGTGGCAGTGGTGGTAAATATTCTCGTACTGCCGATAGTGCCATTGGCGATGTTGAGTACGTTCGTTACTGGCATCGTCGCTCTGCTGTCATCGTTTCTGGCACTCCCGTTTGCATTTATAGCGCACCTTTCACTTTCGTATATTGTGCTCATGGCGACGTGGTTTGCCGCCCTGCCATTTTCGGCAGTTACTATTTCCTACTTCCCTCTCAGCTTCCTGGTTATTTCGTATGCATTTATTGTTGGCGCTTTGTGCTGGTTTAATAGAACCAAAAGCGAACCAGACCTACTTGCCGACTGGGTGATTGAAGAGGAAATAGAAAAGGTCGGGGGAGCGCATAGCGCTCCCCC
>JAYVWI010000049.1:0-26813 GCA_043786195.1 Minisyncoccota bacterium | reverse complement strand
ATTTACCATTTCACTGATAGTCATATCTGGATTCTTGATGAATGGCTGTTCGAGAAGCACTTGATCTTTGAAGTACGCAGAAAGCTTACCTTCCATAATCTTTTCTTTCATTTCTTCTGGCTTCCCTTCTACTTCTGGCAAAAATACTTCTTTCGCCTTCTGGATGATTTCTTCAGACACTTCAGTGCGAGCAATAAAAGCTGGCGCTGTCGCAGCAACCTGCATTGCGATGTCCTTCGCAAGTGCGATGAATTCTGGGTTCTTGGCAACGAAGTCAGTCTCACACGCTAAGAGCACCATTGAAGCTACTTCGTTGGTGTTGTGCAGGTACACCCCTACAGCACCAGCACCGAGTTCACGGTCAGATTTCTTTTCCGCTGCCTCACTTCGCTTTTTCTTGAGAATAATCACCGCCTTATCCATGTCTCCGCCCGCTTCTTCAAGCGCACGTTTACACTGCATCACAGAGATACCAGTCTTATCGCGAAGTTCCTTTAATTGTACTGATGTGATTTCCATATGATGAATGAATAAATATCCGAAGGATATATTATGAATTTACGTCTGAATTTGTGGCTTTAGCCCGCCACAAATTCCTAGACGAGGATAATAACAAAGGGCTGTCGCTGGGTCTTAACGAGGGCGGCGACTTGCCATCTCACGTGGTGCTGATTCACGGACAACTGTTGGACGCGCTACTACTGGACGAGGCACGAAGGCTGATACACCTTCTTTGTAAGCTGCAGCGAGCTCTTCTAGTACGAGCGTAACACTTGATTGCAAAGCGTCGTTTACCACCACTGGGTAGGCAATCTTTGAAGCATCACAGTCTGAACTCATGATAGCGATAATCGGAACGTTCTTAGACTGTGCTTCCGTGACGGCGATATGGTCATGACGTGGGTCAACCACTAGGAGGTAGTCTGGAGTGCGAGCCATTTTAGCAATACCGCCAAAGTTGAAAGCGAGCTTGGTCATTTCACGACCAATCATCACTCGTTCCTTCTTAGTGTACTTTCGTTCGAGCTCACCTGACTCACCTTCGTGAGTAAGAGCTTCGAGACGATTGATTCGCTTCTTCACTTCACTGATGTTAGTGAGGATACCGCCAATCCATCGATTGACTACATAAGGAGCTTCTACTTGTTCTGCGATTTTTTTAACAATTTTTGCTGACTCGTCCTTTGTACCAACAAAGAGGACAATCTTGCCAGCCATGCCGGCTTGCTTGAGTAATTCTTTGACTGACTCAATAGAAGTGGCGGTCTTTTCGAGATCGAAAATATCGACACCTTCTTTAGTAGTAAAGAGATATGGGATAACAGTTGGGTGACGACGACTTTTCTTAAAACCGAAGTGTGCGCCTGCATTGAAGAGGCGCTGGATGAGTGTTGAGTTAATAGTTGACATAATGTTAAATAAAAAGCGCAGAAACGCTTAGCGACGCCAGATTACCATAGCTGACCTTATTCCGCAACAGTTTCTCCAGCGGCGTAAGCAGCCAAACTATCGATAATGGCCTTAAAATCTCCCGCCAGGACTCCTTCGATGTTGTACCAGGATTCCTTGATACGGTGGTCAGTGATGCGATTTTGGGGGAAATTGTAGGTACGGATCTTCTCAGAGCGGTCGCCGGTGCCGATTTGACCCTTACGAACGTCAGCATGACGCTTGGCTTCCTCCTCATCATGGATAGCTTCGAGCTTGGCCATCAGGAGTTCCATAGCCTTTTCACGGTTCTTGAGCTGCGAGCGGGCAGTCTGGCTGCGAACATCAATACCGGTAGGTCTATGCACTAGCCTGACGGCCGACTCTACCTTGTTTACGTTCTGCCCCCCTGCCCCACCAGCGCGAGAAAATTCCATATCGATATCACCCGGGTTAATTTCAAAGAGAGGCTTCTTTCGCATTGGCAGTACCGCCACCGACATTGTAGATGTATGAATCCGTCCCATCTTCTCAGTGACTGGCACACGCTGGACACGGTGAATACCAGTTTCCCAACGGAGAGCATCGTAGACCTTAGGATGAACGATTTCAAACGCTGCTTCTTTGTAGCCACCTGATGCGGAACGAGATTCGTACTCAACAGAGTACGGCCAACCCATCTTTTCCGCATAGCGAAGATAAGCTTGAGCCAATTGTTCAGCAAAGAGTCCGGCTTCGTCCCCCCCCGCGCCTGCTCGCACTTCCAGCACCACACCGTAAGGCTTCACCTCTTCTTCTTTGTTGGATTCAATAATCCGTTCCATCTCTTCAAAAGAAAGTTTCATTTGTAGCTTGAGACCTTCTATCTCCTCCTGTGCCATCTCAGCCATTTCTGGGTCGCTCGCCGCCATTGCTTCGGATTCAGCCAGCTGTCGCGCGAGCACCTCAAACTGCCCCGCCAAGTACTGAGTCTTAGGGTTCTCCTTAAATCCTTGCAATATATCCTGATCGAATTCCATACTTTTATATATCGTCGCAATACTACTCTAAAATGGTTATAAAACAAACTCTAAATCACTTCGCGTGCATCCTCAAATACTCGTTACGACTCATGCATGTTTTTGTGTCAGCCTTGTCGATAAACACAATTCCGTCTATATGATCAATCTCATGTTGAATAACTCTCGCCAAGAGTCCTTTTGCTTCAAGAGTAAATTTTTCACCATTGGAATCAAAGGCTTGTACGACTAACGTCTCTGGACGAGACACTTTAGCGAAAAGGCTTGATTCAGCGACACTGCCACAACCCTCCCAGCCACTCATTTTCTTTTCAGAAAAGGATACGACCTTTGGGTTAACAAATATCCTTAATCCATCGATATCTGATTTTTTGTCAGTTTTTCTAAGTTTAGTTTCTCGTATCTCAGTTACAAATATTCTTACATTTTGACCAATCTGTGGAGCGGCCATACCAACCAAATTGTGGTGTCGCATAGACTCCACCAGGTTTTTAATTATTTTCTTATTCTCTGGAGATTTGAAATCAACAACCTTCGTCGATTTTTTCCGAATTATAGGATTACCAACCTGAGTAGCACTTTTTATTATCATGACTTAAATTATACCAAACTCGAAATCCACTCATTGTCACTCAAAGACGGAAAAGTGAGTCGGGTACGCGAAGCCCAAGAAAAAAGACCCTAGTGGGACAAACTGTCCAGTGAGGGTCTTTTTTGTAGGCGGACAAAGTAGATGACCTACTTCTTCGCTTTTGAGGCTCGGCTCTTAAATCGCTCGACGCGTCCAGCGATATCCATAGACTTCTCTTGTCCTGTGTAGAAAGGGTGTGACGCACTGGTGACGTCTACGTGAGTAATTGGGTATTCTTGACCGTCAGTCCACTTGTCAGTGGCCTTAGTTTCAATAGTAGAACCAACAAGCACGCGCTCGCCTGAGGTGTTGTCATGGAAAATTACCATTCGGTAGTTTTTTGGATGAATTTCAGCTTTCATATGTGTCGCGTACTATATCAGATAATGGTTTTTTAGCAATACTCAGTCTTTATAAAACCCTAAAATGGATGAGTCACGCGAAGCCCAAGAAAAAAGACCCTAGTGGGACAAACTGTCCAGCGAGGGTCTTTTTTCGTAGGGCGACAAAGTGAATCGCCAATTTTAGGGTTTTATCCGCCGAGGACTTGAATCTCGCCCGCCAGTCTTTGCTTCCTCGTAATCACCTGATTCCCATAGAAAGCATTAGCTGGATTGCTCGCGCCGCCCCAGCCGGCGTAGTAGCGCAAGGCTGCCAGACGGTCGCCAGCGTCGGTACCATTGGCGCCATTGTCACGCATAAGGAGAGCAGTGGCGATGAAGGCGTCTTGATTATTGAAGGGATTAGCGGGAGAGCCACTACCGTTAATGCGGCGTATAGCATCACTTGATTCGCTATACACCCACCCACTGCCGGTATTTACCATACCGCCGTAGGTAGCCCACGTGGACGGAATAAACTGCGAGGGTCCCATCGCACCTCCCCATCCAACACGTTCGCCACCTTGGTAAATTGGACACGAGACTTTTTTTGTATACGGATCAAAGCCAAGCGTCTGGGCGATAGCTTTATAGACTGGCTCGTCTCGAGTCGGGTGCATCACTGGCTTGCCACTATTTTGGTCACCAAAGAGACAACTACCGAGGTTTTGACCGATGTTGGTTTCTTGTTCGAGAATGGCAAGAATCGTCGCCGCTGGAACATTGGTCACCCCCGAGGCGTACTTCGCGAGACGTACCGCCTCAGGAAAAGCAATCGCGCCGCCACCTCCAAGGAGTTGGAAGAGTGCGTTTCGGAGCTGGGCTGCAGTTCGTTTTTGTGAGTCGAGCAAGGCGACGTACTGCTTCTCTTCTCCCTTGGTCACTTTGAGAATTTTATTCTTCTCACTCTCTTTCACTTTAATGTGTTCACGCTCCAATTCTTGAATCCGTTTCATCTCGGCTTCTGTCTCATGCTTCCCTTCGAGCTGATCTTTTTCGTCGGTGGTATCACGTCTGATATTGTGCAAAATCCCGAGTGACTCGCCGAGTGACTCTTTGAGGTTTTGGTAGGTGGCGACATCACTAAAGAAGTCGGAGAAATTTTGTTTACTCAACATCACCTCCACAAGTGAGTAATCATCTAAGCGATCTGACTTGCGTACCAGGTCAGCCAGCGAATCCTGTTGACCTTTTAGCCGTTCTTCGAGAATACCGAGAACGACTCCCTTCTCACCAATTTGATCGGAGAGTTGTTCGATGGCTACTGACCGCGCCTGGATACCAAGTTGCACCTCTTTGATTTCTCCTTCAATCAGAGACACATCTCGCTCAAGCGACTGACGCTCGCCGCGCTTATCTGCCACGAGTCGTGACTGTGTGAGGATTTGTCGCTCGACAGCCTGTAGCTCAGCTTCAAGTCGCGCCTTTCGTTCAATGTCAGTTTCTGCATGTACAGCAATATAGGGAGTCAATAAAGCGACACAGAGAAAGACAGCAAAATACCTTTGTTTCATTACTCACTAGTATAGCAAAATCATCACCATCCTTAAACACAGGAATTCCCCGGTCTTGAAAAAAAGCGACGATTTCTTACGGTATACTCATGCATATGTCACACCAATATGATTTTGTCGCTATCGGCGACATCCTGATGGACGCTTTTATTGAACTTCGCTTGGACATGTCGACCGTACTCGAAGACGTCGACACTGGCCGAAAAATCCTACAAATGCCCTTTGGAAGCAAAGTGCCTTATCAAGATGTTGTTGTCGTACCGGCGGTAGGTAATTCACCTAACGCTGCAGTAGCAGCCCACCGTCTCGGACTTGAAACAGCTCTAGTGACCAACCTCGGCCACGATAACTTTGGTAAGGAGTGTTTGGATGCGCTGCGCCAAGAAGGTATCGCGACTGACTTTGTGAAAGTACATGAAGGAAAGAAAACCAACTATCACTACGTACTCCGCCACGGACCAGAGCGAACTATTTTAATCAACCACGAAACCTACCCGTACTCTCTTCCCGACTTCCCCGTCCCACCAAAATTCCTTTACTTCTCATCAATCGGCGAACACGGTATTGAGTTCCATCATGAAATCGCTCGTTATGTCGCAGCCAATCCAGAAACAAAACTCGCTTTCCAGCCCGGTACCTTCCAAATCAAGCTTGGTGTTGAAGCACTCAAAGACGTCTACGAGAATACCGAAATCTTTTTCTGTAACTTAGAAGAAGCACAGGAAATTTTGAAGTCTACAGAGCGGCACGTCCCGACTCTTATCCGTGCACTCCGTGCTCTTGGGCCAAAACTTCCCGTCATCACCGACGGACCAAATGGTGCTTATGTCATTGACGCGGACGACCAGGCCTGGCACATGCCAATGTATCCAGATCCAGCCGACCCCGTAGATCGAACCGGTGCTGGCGACTCGTTCTCATCAACTTTCACTGCAGCGATTATTCTTGGATTCAGTCCTGATATAGCGCTAGCTTGGGGCCCCATCAACTCCATGTCAGTCGTCCAAAAAATCGGAGCCCAAGCTGGCCTCCTCAGTCGTGAAGAATTACAAAAATTCCTGGACAACCGCCCTGCTGAGTACGTAGCTTCAAAGATAGACTAAATAAAGCACGAACTTATAAAACTGCGGAGGGTAACCCTCTGCAGTTTTATAAAAGAAAAAAGCGGTCTCTGCGAGACCGCTTTTTGTTATGAAAGATCGATATATTCTGCGGCAATGTCACCGAAGATTTTTGCGCCGTGCGTAAAGTAGGCCGTACCGACTTGTACAACGGCCGCGCCCGCTCGTTTCATATCAAGCACATCGCGGCCAGTCGCCACGCCTCCGACACCCCACACCGGAATGTTTGAACCTTCAGTGTTAAGTGCTCGGCGCCATTGATTCACTTGCCCAAGTGCCATCGCTTTCACAGCCGGGCCTGAGAGCCCCGACCAACCAGTACCGTCGGCAGTCTCAATCTGCACTGTGCCGTCGTCATTAAAAAGCAAACAATTCGGTACGGTATTTTGTGTCACTACGCCGGCAATATCGCACGCACTTACTACCCGCGCAGTCGCCACCAACTCCTCCGGATTAGAAAACGGCGAAAATTTGGCCGTCAAAAAAGCGTTACTCGAGTGCCGTGCCACCAACTCCGCACACGAATGTATAATTTCCTCGACAAGTTTTTTATCATAAGAAACAATCGTCTTCCGATCAGTTCCTTCAATCACGTTTGGACAACTTAGATTTAGTTCCATTCCATCAAAACCACATGTAAGCGCTTCCGTGCACAAAGTAGAAAATTCTTCTACGCTCCCACCACCCAGACTCAAGATAATCGACTTCCCTCCCCCATGTGCGGCACGAATCATTTCGGGAGCGATTTCCTTAATTTTCTCTATACCCGGATTTGGCATACCAGAAAAGTTTAGTGACTCTCCATTAAAAGTCTTGCCGGCATTACCCACTCTTGGCTCAAGCGTCACCGAACCCACCACAATAAAATCCGCCGCAGAGGACGCCAGCGCCTCCACCTGTTCCTGTGACTTACACCACCCCGCCGCATTGCCAATTTTAATTCTTTCCATATGACAGATTAATTGTACAAAATGTACCAAGTATCATCGCTCTTAAAATCCTAATTCTCTAGCAATCACATCTTCAATTTCTACAAAGCCGGACTTCTCTGCTTCTTTACGCGACGCAGCTGCGCGTTCTCCTGGGAGGCGAATTTTATCCAAGCCCTTTACGGTACGTGCTACTTTTATTTTAGAAACTAAATCAGAAGTATTGTTTTTAAATACTGCCTTATCAATAAGTAGATTCGGGTCAATCGCGATAAATATCGAACCCCACTCTTCTTCAAAAGTTTTATTATCAATCCAAGCAGAACCAATCAGCGGGCCAGCCAAGACCTCAATCATGAGGGCGAGGGACGAACCTTTATAACTTCTATCAAATGATAGAAGTGCGCCATTCATGGCTTCTTCCGGGTTCAATGTTGGATTACCTTCCTTATCGATCGCCATATTTTGGGGAATAGTTTCTCCTTTTGCGTGTGCGAGTACGAGCCCATAAAACGTCATAGCTGAAGTCGCCAAGTCAAACACTACTGGCTCGTCATTCGTTGGAAAAGAAAAACCAATTGGATTAGTACCGAAGAGTGGATCAATACTACCGAAGCCAGTTGCCGCTGCCGGCGAGCGACTACAGACAATCCCCACCAAATCGTTCTCTGCAATCTTTTGCGCGTAGTATGCTTGCGCTCCGTTACTAGAAAAGGTGTTACGCACACCGACAATCGCAAAGCCGCTGTGCTTTGCTTTCTCAATCGCGACAGTTGCCGCTCGCTGACTTGTTAGTGGTGCTGGATTCGCTCCACCGTCAATGAGTTGTGAAAGCTGTGTATCACGCTCAATCTTTGGTTCGTAAAGTGGCTTAATCTTTTGTAGTGGCTCAGTCCCCGTCAGCTTAATAATTCCCTGCGTCTCAATCCCCGACATCTCCGCCCACACCATGTAGTCAGCCACCACCTCCGCATCCGCTTGAGTAAAACCATTTTGGGTCATAAGCGAAACAACCTTACTTCGCAATTCTTTAATAGAAATTTTCATAAACTAAAAATTTAACAGCGGAAAAATATCTATCGCTACTTCTTCGTAGGGGTGGTGTTCTTTTAGAATTTGCTTTAGTAATGGGAGTTGGTCTTTTTTACAGGAAAATTCTATTACCATTTCTTCTACTTCATTCATCTCGCCCGCTGCTCCCACAAAAGGAGTCGTGTCTGGCGAAGCCTTGGAGTAGCCCCTTCCCTCGGTCACGAAAGTACAGTAGGAGTAATTGCCAATCGTCCCAATACCAGCCCCGCCAATAGCTAGCCGTACAACATCCACATGAGTCTTCGGACAACTCAGCCAAACTTTTACCTTATCACTAAATTCCATTTCGATAGTATAACAAAAACTACCGACCTTGTGGTTCGGTAGTTTTTTGATTTAAATGAGCTTCTTGGTGGCGGCGATGATGGCGGGAATATCCATGCCGTAGTGGGCGACTAGTTGGTCGGGGTCGCCGGATTGGCCGAAGGTGTCGTGCATGCCGATCATGGACATTTTGGTGGGGTTGGTCTGGGCTAGAAATTCGGCGATGGCGCTGCCGAGACCACCTATAACTTGGTGTTCTTCGACTGAGACAATCGCGCCGTGTTCGGCCGCGAACTTTGCCAGCGCTTCGGTATCAAGCGGCTTGATGGTGGCCATATGGAGCACTGATGCACCAATCCCCTCTTTTTCAAGCTCGACGGCAGCCATAAGTGCGTTGTATAAAAGTGTTCCAGTGACAACGATACCGACTTTTTTCTCAAGCGATGCGTTGCGCGTATACATCAGCTCCGCCTTACCAATTTCAAACGGTGATTCTGGTGTAGTCACTACTGGCACGTCGCTCCGTCCAAGACGGAAGTAGACGGGGCCGATGTGCCTCGCAGCAGCCAGTGCTACCTTGCGCGCTTCATGTACATCGGACGGCGCAATCACAATCATGTTGGGCATAGCGCGCATGATCGCGATGTCTTCGGTCATCTGATGCGTCGCGCCGTCAGGACCGACCGAGATACCAGCATGGGCACCGACGATTTTTACGTTGGCGTCATTGTACGCAATCGTAGTGCGAATCTGTTCCCAGTTGCGACCGGGTGAAAAAGTGGCGTACGACATAATGAATGGTACCTTCCCCATCGCGGACATACCAGAAGCAACTGATGCCATATTTTGTTCACCGATACCAATCTGAACAAAGCGCTTCGGAAAGGCTTTGGCAAAGATGTCGGTCTTGGTGGATTCGGTGAGGTCGCAACAAAGAGCGACGACATTTTCGTCTCGTTTCCCAGCTTCGAGCAGTCCTTCACCGAAGCCATTTCGGTTGGGAACTTTTTCAATCGGACCGGTCGCAATATTTGGTTGTAAGTGTTTGGCAAACATATTATGAGTGGTCTTGTGATTGAATCATGCCGGCTAAAGTGCGGAGTTTTTGGAGAGCGACTTCTGCCTGCTCACTTCGTGGCACCCTGTCTTCTGGGCCTTTGCCTGGAGGGTTACCATGCCAACGGAAGTCCCGTTCAAAGACGTCGACACCTTTGGCGGCGATAGTGTGTGCAATGATTACTGACGGCATTCCGTAGATTGATTGGGCTTTTCCGATTGCGTCATTTACAGAACGAATATTGTGTCCATCGACTTCTTGCACATCAAACCCAAAGGCTTGGAATTTATCAGCCAGTGGCTCTAGCGGCATTACGTCTTTAGTGAAGCCATCAATCTGGATACCGTTGCGGTCAATAATAACAATTAAATTATTAAGCTGTTCCTTACCGGCCAACATCGCCGCTTCCCATATCTGCCCCTCATCAAGCTCCCCATCACCACACAGACAATAGAAAAACTTTGAAGAATAAGGATTATTCATACGCTCGGCCAGTGCCATCCCGATAGCTTGTGAAAGACCAGACCCTAGAGGACCAGAGCTAGTCTCCAGACCAGGGAGTGACTGGCGGTGAGGGTGTCCCTGAAGCCTCGAACCAAACTTGCGCAACGTCATCAGCTCGTGAACATCAAAGTATCCCGCGCGAGCCAGGGTCGCGTAGAGCACTGGACAGATGTGACCATTGGATAGAATTACTCGGTCGCGTTCTTCCCAGTCGGGGTTTTTTGGATCATGCTTCAACACCGCGAAGTAGAGGAGCGTAAATATATCAGCCATCCCAAGCGGGCCAGCCGTGTGGCCACTACCAGCTTCGGTAAGCATTTCAATAATATCCTGCCGAATCTCATTAGCTGTCAGCTCGAGAGCCTGCACTTCGTGCGGTGTAAGGTACTTCATATACACGAGTAGTATACCAACCGAAAGAGCGTAACACTACACACCATCCACAAGTGCGCGCAATTTTTTATAGGCCTCTTCTTTATTTTCTTGTTTTACGATTGCTGAACCGACAATTAGTCTATCCACTCCAGCTTTTACGAGTCTCTCAACCGTACTCTCATTCACCGAACCGTCGACACTTACAGGTATGTGTGGAAATTTTTCTTTCAGTTGCTTTATTTTTTCAAACGTCTTTTCATCAAATGGCTGCCCTTGGAGACCGATCATATGAATCCCCATTATTTGTATATAATCAGCGTGCTCAACATAGGGAAAGAGTGATTCAATCAACGTGTCGCCGCTACAGCTCACTCCCACTGAGACAGAGCGCGGAATGTCATATATGACAACGTCCTTAAAAGAAGCGAGGTCGATAGTTTCAATATGAAACACCAGCATATCAGCACCAGCTTTCACCCACTCTTTGGCAGCGACAGTAGGATTCTCTACCATCAAATCGACTTCGAGAGTGTATTTGTCAGTATGTGACTTCACGGCGACAGCTTCCCCAGCGGGTTCATAAGGCCAAGCAATGCTTGGCACAAACTTTCCATCAACAACATCAAGGTGAAGTTCGTGTGAAAAATGCAGTTGTTTGGTCATTTCAACGACCTCGGCTTCAGAGGCTGGAATAATTGCGGGAACAATTGGAATGCTCATATGAATATTAAAATTTATTCTAGATTTTTGGTGAGGCGTTCAATTTTTTGATTACGCCGTTCGTACTTCGGGTCAGCGAGTACTGTCTCACTCAACCAACCTGGGAGAATTCTAGCGAGAGTTTCGATACTGACAAAACGTACCCCGACAGAAAGAATATTCGCGTCGTTATGCTGGCGAGACAACGTCACAATCTCTTCGTTGCCACCGTAAAAAACCGTGGCTCGGACGTGAGGATAGCGGTTGGCCACCATCGCCTCTCCTTGCCCTGAGCCACCAAAAATAATTGCTCGGCTAACTGGATCTTTACTCACAGCTTCCGCCGCGAGCTTGATGAAGTCAGGAAAATCATCGAGCGCGTCATACTGATGTGCTCCATGATCAATGACGACATACCCCGCTTCTTTAAGCCAGGCGGCCACTTCATTCTTCCGCTCCAACCCAGCGTGGTCAGTAGCAAGATGAATGACGGGACGAGTGGTCATATATTTTATTTTAAAGCTCGTGCGGCAGCAGCGACGTGTTCGACGAGGGTCTGAGTGTAGCTGGTTTCATTGTCGTACCACGCAAAGACTTTTACAAGATTGCCGCCCACGACGCGAGTGAATGAGAGATCCGCGATTGAACCGACCCGTGAACCGATGATGTCAGAAGACACGAGTGGCTCTTCGGTGGCAGTGAAAATATTTTTCCACTTTGGATCAGCGGCGGCGGCTTTGAGAGCGTTGTTGATTTCTTCTACAGTTGTATCTCGTGACGCCACAAATGTCAGGTCGAGTAGCGACCCGACCGGTACCGGTACGCGGATAGCAATACCATCAAATTTCCCGGCGAGTTCTGGGTGTGCTTTGGTGGTCGCCTTGGCTGCGCCGGTAGAGGACGGAATAATGTTGAGCGCTGCTGCCCGACCATCACGAAATTCTTTCTTACTTGGACCGTCCACGAGCGTCTGGGAAGCAGTGTAGGCGTGAGTGGTGTTAAGAAGCGCCTTTTCGATACCACAGACTTCTTTGAGGATTGCCACGAGTGGACTGGTGGCGTTAGTGGTACACGATGCGTTCGATGTAATCTGGCAGGTGGTGAGAAGCTGGTCGTTTACTCCCATAAGTACCGTCGCGCCCGTCACACCAGCGGCTTCCGGATCGTCACTTACTGGTGCCGAAATAACAACCTTTTTTGCACCCGCTTGGAGATGCTTCTTTGAACCTTCGTAGGTCGTGAAAAATCCGGTTGATTCTACGACAACGTCAATCCCCATCTGGCCCCACGGCAACATGCTTGGATCTTTTTCTTGGCAGAAGGTAATTTTCTTTCCGTCGACAATCAGGTCCTTGCCGTCAACTTTCACTTCAAAAGGACTCCGACCATAAACCGAGTCGTATGTCAGGAGGTACGCGAGGTTTTCGATACTACCGAGGTCGTTCACTGCTACTATTTCTATATCTGGGTGCTGAAATGCCGAACGAAAAAACGTTCGTCCGATTCTACCAAATCCATTGATTGCTACACGCGCCATATTTATTTATATAATTACAATAACTACCATAACTATACAGCATGAAACGAGTCGGTGAGAGGAGTGTTATCCTCAAGCGTGGTCGCGGTGTCGGCGGCGATAGAAAAAGAAAAGCACACCAATTAATATCGGTAGCGCTACGACTGGAGCAAATCGCTTCAACCCGTAAATAATGAGATCGGGGAAAATAGGCATCGCACCAATCTTGTACAAATTTTTAAAGGTAATTGTTTTCTGGAATGTTCCTATCACTTTCGCGTCAAAATCGTAGATGTCTACCAAAATCCGTGAGGTGCCCTCTAAACCTAGCGGGGCGATAACTGCTTCGTAGGCCGTTTTATTCTTATTGATACGGAGTAAGAATGACGATGTTTGCCTCGAGTCCGTTGGATCTGTAAGTGTCACGACTATGGTCTTCAAATTGTCTGAAACAGCGGTTTTGGGGATGGAGAGTGTGAAGTATTGGTTGCTGTCGAGTTCGATATTTTGACTGGAAAACGAATACTGGACGTCGGCTTGATGTAGGAATATTTCCGACATATCTGGCATACGTGTCCCCGCTGGAACTTCTTCAGCAGGAGTAAAACCATCGGCAGGCTTAATATCTGGCTTCCCTTCTGGGTTTGGTTTTACGGTCGAAGGATTACCGTCTACTACATAAGCTTTTGCAATCGCACCAGAAGAAACATTTCCAGCAGCGTCCATCACAAATGCTGTGTAATAGACGGGGGAATATTGGCTTAAAATATTTTTATCGGTAAAGCTTGTGCCGTCTCCTTGATAGACAATAGCACCATCTTGCAAGTGACTCGGAAAACCGAGGTGGTTTCGTACAATCCGAACGTATTGATACTTGGCAGCTTCAGATAGTTGCCATGAGAGCTGCACGTCAAGTCCGTTCGGGACAGCCTTGAAGCGATTAACGTTCGCTGGGGACTGCGCGCCAGCCTCGCCGAGAGTTGTAAATTTGCCACGTTCTAGAACAAAAGCAGTTCCAAATGGCGTATACCCGATTACCTCATATTCGTAGGTCGTCGCTGGCTCAAGGCCAGTCAAGGTAGTCTCATACGTACTGACGAATTTGGTATTGGCAATATATCCAAGCTCATACGAGCTAGTTCTTCCCCATCTCATTTCAAACCGAGCGGGATGAGAAGTCTTGATATAAAACGTAGTGGTTGAAACGCCCGAAGTGACGATAAATTTGTCTAGATTCACTCTCGTGGCGGTACTCTGTGCTCCACCAGCAGAAACTGGCGGTGGCGGCGGAATCTTAAATGTCGTCGTCGATAGCGCGTTTGATGAACTTGAATAATTAAAGGAAGGATCAAATGCACGTACAGCATAGGTATATGTCGTGGAGGCGACCAGACCGGTATCGGAATAATTTGTGAGCGTCGTGGTCGCAATTGGAAGCCCGTTTCGAGATACTACATATCCCGATACTATGAAATTGTCAGTGGACACCGACCAAGAAATATCAATCTGGTCAGTGGAAATAGGGGTCGGTTGGGCAAGTGTAGGAGTCGTTGGAGCAACGATGTCATCAGAGCCAAATACTCTAATG
This sequence comes from Minisyncoccota bacterium, assembly GCA_043786195.1. Lineage (GTDB taxonomy): Bacteria > Patescibacteriota > Minisyncoccia > Phycocordibacterales > UBA918 > OLB19. The sequence goes on along the minus strand of JAYVWI010000049.1, from coordinate 12,696 downwards.
TTGAAGTCGCCGGTATCATTGGCGAATACTGCCGTCGCCGGCAATACAAGACAAAAAAGCAGGGCGAGTAAAAATCTCATCTCTCTATTATAACGGAAGAGCAGTTAAAGTTGTGGTTGCAGTATAAACACCAGACTCAACTCCGGCACCACTTCCAATACCAACTCTAAAATTAACCGTGGTAGCAGCGCCACTTGGGTGGTTTGAGCCACTACCTTGAGAGATAATAATCGGAGATGTAGTGAGTCCAGCCCAACATGCGAGTGGCGCATCAGAAGAACCTACGCCACACAAAGAGCCATTATCTTTAAAGGCAGTAACGACGTCCGCACTCGATGGTGAAAACCCGAAACTCGCAGCATTGGTGACAACCGAAAAAGAATAGTCTGCGTCGACACCTTGATTGTAATCAGCGATCGTACTGGCGCCTTTTTGCATAGCTGGGTTATTTCCTGCTCTTATACTAAGACTATAGCCAGCTGGACTGTCGGTGGTCACTGTCACCGTAGTTGATCCATTAGAGGTACCTCCCGTGAGGCCAGCAAGCGACGGCGAGAGCGTGACGTCACTTGGTACTGTCATACTGATATACACTTCCTGCATCTGTTGATAGCCGGCCTTAAGCTTGTATGAAGTACTCGTTGCTTCTCCGGTCGCCACTTCACCACCAGTACTTTCCTGACGGTATGAGGTTGAGGTCGACAAACCGCCACCAAAGTTGATACTGTCGCTTTGTAGCTTGTAATTTGTACTTGACGCCACAGCTGCAAAACTCAGCTGTTGCCCAGACAAAACCACTACCGTAGCGATGATGGCAAGAGCGACGGATCTGGTGAAGTCCTGTTTCATATGTCTCACCGAAAAGATTTACTTCTTCTTTTTAGAAAATTCAAAATTGCGGAAAAATGCACGAAGACTGAAGATGAGGATGAAGAGAACAGCAAATGCTCCTAGAACAATCTTCCACGGCAAAACCCAGAAGGTTGTTGAAACTTCATCAATTTTGTTATCGTACCCCCGATTTATCTTTGCTGTGACTGTGTAGCGACCAAGAAGGAACTCTCTGTCCCAGTCAAACTCTCGACTACGAAGCGACTTAGGGAGTACAAACCATGGATCGAGTTCGACAAACCCCACTTCCTCACCAAACATATTCTTAATAGACACCTCTCCATAAGGATTGACGTGAACTACTCCGGTATTTTCGTAGGCAATACTGAGGTTTATTGGACCTTTTTCGTACCACATTTTGTCACCCACAGTGCTGATACTTTTGGTTTGACCGCCGATTTCGGCATCGCCGCGAACTCGAACGAAAAGCAAAGAACCAATCCGAGCAATCACTGGTGAACGAGAAACGTCATCGGCTTTTTCGTCTGGAGATCGGTCGGTAGACACCAGGACACTTCCATAAAAACCACCTGGCTCAGCGTCGGCAGGGATGGTGATTTTTACTGGGATGCGAGCACGTTCACCGAGGTCTAGGGTAAAACTTTTTTGGGGGAATGAGACGTAGTCTTTGATACTATACGGGCCACGCTGGCCGTTTGTAAGGCTGACGGCACTACTTCCATCAGCACTACCCGTGATATCTTCTACTTCAAGATTAAAGGTACGGTTCTTGCTAATGCGGTTGGTGACGGTGATTTCTTGAATCACTGTTTCGCCGGGCGAAACAGTGATTTCTGCTCGGCCAGGCCCAACCACGAAGTCCCCCACTTCGATATTTCCTTCGATTCGTTCAGAGCGATACCAATTTCCTTGCTGCTCTGCGACCACAGGTGTCGTAGAAGCGGTAGAGGAAGCTTCTTGCGCACGCACAAACACCTCTCCTTGGAGAGGTGTTATAAGCAATGCAAAAACTAGAAATGTCCGAGCAAAAGTAGCCATATAGTGTGACTACAGAGTACCTTATTGGGTAAACACTGACAAGGTAGCAGTAGCAGTGTAGGTCTGAGCAGTAGGGATTGGGACGGCGCCAGACGGTACATTTACCTTAAAGTAAACGGTCGAAGTTGCACCAGCTGTAGCGGCTGTAGCACGACTGATGATACGGAAAGCTGAAGTTGTTGCTTTCTTCCAACACTTACCAAATGTCTGCGTAGCACCAGTGTTACACGCTGAACCGTTGTTTTTGAAAGAAGCGTCAGTGTCACCAGTTGTTGATGAGTTTACCGTGTAGGCAAATTGTGCGGCAGTACTGGCAGTGAAGTTGTACGAAGGTTCACCCGCCACATCTCCACCGTAGTCGCGCAGCTGTTCGCCTGAGTCTTTGTCCCCAAACATAGCATACGCACCGGGGTTGTTATAATAAGCAATTTCAACGTAGTAGCCAGATGAGTTGTTTGATTTTACAACAAAACGTGAACTACCTGTGGCATTTCCTCCAGTAATACCACTGATTGAGCCGTTCATCGTGACGTTTGGCGGTGAAACAAAAAAAGATGTCTCGTCAGTAATGGTTTGACGGATTCGGAAAGTTTTAGTGTCTGATTGACCGTGACTGATGCGTGGCTCGGCGACGATAAAACCGGCGAACAGAAGGCTGAGGACAAGAATTGCTGACAACAATGCTTGTAAGGCGGCGTATGATAAAACTTCTGTTTTGGCTAAATATGTTTTCATAATGATAATTAAATGCTACTGCTACATGAACTCCTTACATAATATCAACTTATATCCTCCTCTAGGCTACAATTCTAAGGTTTCTGTGCATAACCTTCTACATACATACGTATGTTATACGTCGCTTACCTTCGCTTTTGTGGTCTAACCATATGTTTCAAGGCCTCATCGTGAGTTTGGGTACTTATTTTATATGACAAGGTCTGGATTTGAAGTTGGCTCGGGCGCATATCTTGGTACTAGACCAGGAACGGGATCTGCTGTTGGTGAAGGTTCTGGCTCAGGAGTAACACTGAAATTTTACGAATGAAAATACTCATGGTGTTTTTTCAGTACTAACCGGCACTACAACAAAGGCGATTTTTCGAATCGTTTCTCCTTTTTCGCTTACCTGAGCAACGTACTCTTGCCCATTTTCATCCTTCAAAATCCTGACGTCGTCAGAAAAGAGTTTTTTTACATCGATAGACGAAGTGCCGCTAGTGGCGGCCGGAAGTAAAAGGACGCCATCGGTTGGCTCAGCCATTGTCGATAGTCGAAACGCTTCATGAGAAAAATTCACCACCTCAGCTCCCTGCGGAGTTGGCTGGTTTTCTTTTGGCTGCGGTGCGAGCTCTAGATTCGCGCTCCCTTGAAACCACTGCATGAACGGCGCGCTCGCCACCTGCCGGTTAAGTTGCACCGAGACGGATGGAATCCGTTCAATAGCCACACCACTAGTGAGACCGAGAAGCAAGACGGCGGCAGCGACGACTTTTGAACGTATCGCCAGCCGACGCGTGTAGTGAGCTCGCTCGATCTCGTTCTTTTCGATACGTTCTGTAAGTTGACGTTCGCGCTTGCGCTCTTCACTCAGCTGTTGCTGTCGAACCTTTTGCTCAAGTGCCATTGTCGACGAGTAACTACCAAGCGAGTCGATGTCGATGAACCACTGTCGACCGATTTGTGCGGCGATGATTTTTTGCTCCCGCGCGAGGCGAGTAACGTAGTCACGGGAATAGCCAAAATGGGTGGCAGCATACTTTATGCTGTGCAACTTTTTACCATTAATTTCGAGGCTACTCGTCATACCGATTTAACTTTAATTATAAAGCTAAATCGACTAAAATACCGCTCCAAAATAGACTCAAACTGTGTATAAAAATTAGTACTTTTTCAAGGCCTCGAGATACGCAAAAAATGTCTGGGGACTCGACACGACATGCGATCGATACACCTGCTTCGTGACGACAATCTCAAGAGTAGAACTAAGTACGAAGGCAGCCAAAGTGCAGGCCAAAAATAATACCGTCAAAGGCGCCCACCAGCCAACTGGCTTCGAGGTGCTCTTCTTTGCTTTTCTTCGCGCCTCTTTACTCACAACTGATTCTGGCTTGAAGCTTGCTGTAGTCCTCGGCAGTGACTGATTTGAGGCTATAGACGCCATTCGAACAGTTATCGGGGCAGTGTGCACCAACCTTGGGGTGTGCTGTGCAACAACATGAGAAGCTGGTTTTGCAATTATTAGGGCTTTGGAAGCAAATTCTGGTGTTGTTTTTATTAAAACAGGTTTTAACTCAGGCCGATGAGTTGTTTTTTCAATAACAATCGGGATAGTCGTAGGCACCCCTGTGTCCCGAGCCGTCTTATCTGACACCCGCTGAGGATGCCGGGCTACTTCGACATTAGATCTTCGTTTTAGAAGCCTCACCGAAACTACCGAGGCTTTTTTTTCTTCATTCATTTGAGTTGGCAGCCGTCCTGGCTTTGTTTCTAGGTCTATTTTTTCACTTTCTTCGAGAAGGGACTCCGTGGCCTCTTCAAGACCAGCGACTTTCAGCGTTCCTCTAAGAAAAACTTCCGGGAGTGCTTCCGCTTTAAAATTAGTTATTGCTGATTCCTCCTTATGAACCTTAATCTTTTCTGCATCGACTTGTTCGATAACGACGCTTTTAAAAACGGCAGCCTTATTTACTCTTGGTATTAACGAATACTCGTCTGTCTCGTACTTTACCGGGAACTCAGTTACAATCCCGTGTTTTGATTTAAGAATAGCGACGGTCTTCCTCTTCAAAATTGGTTCTACATCTATCCGAGATAAGTAGTTACTGCGAGGTCTTTGGGTCGGAATAATAGTTGTTGCAGGTGAAGTCTCGATGACCTTTACTGTAGTGGACTTATATCGTCCGTCGCGATGGTCATTGAGTGACTCGAGGTTGATATACCAAGCGCGTCCCACGAGCCGAGCATCTACTTTTTTGCCTCGACAAAGTTGTCCGAGATAATCAGCTGTATAACGAAATTTCTTAGCGAGTACAGACGCTTTAACATACTCCTTACCATCAAAGATCACGACCTCCATACGTGTGAATATTGTAACAGAAAAATGCACCGCTGGTTTATCCCCAACAGTGCATTACTTCTCGACTATCAGAGATCACTAGTTTTCTAAGGCTTTTTTGAAGCTCTCAAGTAGAAGCGTCGGATTAGCAGAACCTCGAGTAGCTTTCATTCCCTGCCCGACAAAGAATTGAATAGCTGACTCCTTGCCGGCTTTATATTCTAGTACCACAGCCGGATTAGCTTGGATAATTTCTTTGACAATAGCATCGAAGGCAGAGGCGTCAGAGGTTTGAAGTAGGCTTCGTTCGGTTGCCAATTCCTGCGGAGACACGCCCGAAATAAAGAGTTCTGGAAGCAAATCCTTTGCCACACGGGAGTTTATTTCCTTAGCAGCAAGCATATTCATAAGCTCAGCAAAATTCTTAGTCCCGAGAGCCGACAAGCTGAAGGTTGGGTTAGCTGTAAGTACTGCAATGAGATCCGAAGTCGCATAGTTTGCCGCTAGTCTGATAGCTTCGGGGGTTTGAAGTAAACCTCCAATTGTTAACTCTGCGAAGAATTTGTCCATCGGCATGTTAGAAATTATCAGTTCAATTCCCTCTCTCGTTAATCCGAGATTTTGATAGAATTCTCTTTTTTCATTAGGTAGTTTAGGCATTATCTCGTTTAAAAGAGATGCATCAATTTTCATTTTTGGAAGATCAGGGTCTGGAAAATAGCGATAGTCTTTAGCCGTCTCTTTTGTTCGCTGCGAGACTGTACGGAGATTTACTTCATCCCAGCCGCGAGTCTCTTGGACGACTGTTCCTCCCTCTTCCAGCAGCTTTATCTGTCGTTGTATCTCAAAAGAAATCGCTCCTTCAACTGCTTTAAATGAGTTTAGATTTTTGACTTCAACATATTTTGTAGCCATTTTGTCAGCGTCCTTTGACACTGAGATGTTGGCTTCGACACGCATTTCTCCTCGCTCCATATTGGCGTCAGAAATATTGAGGGTTCGAAGAAGAAGTTGCAGCTCGCGAGCAAAAGCTCCGGCTGTTTTTGCATCGTGAATAACCGGCTCAGTCACGAGTTCCATAAGTGGAACTCCGGCACGGTTGAAGTCGACCAGACTGAAGTCTCCTTTTTCGTGATTACTACGAGCGGTGTCTTCTTCAAGATGCACTCGCGTAAGTTCAACACCAGCTAAATTTCCTCCCTTCAAAAACGGATAGGCGTACTGACTTATCTGATAGGCTTTTGGGATGTCTGGATAAAAATAATTCTTTCGGTCGAACTCTGAAAAAGTCGCTGCTGTCGCAGAGACGGCCTTCCCAAACATGAGCACTTTTTTTATTGCTTCAATATTTGCTACTGGAAGCGTTCCTGGGTGTGCGAGACAGACCGGGCAGGTGTACGCATTTGGTTCTCCATCATGCGGATTGTTTTTACACCCACAAAACATCTTACTCGCGGTCTTTAATTCAGCATGAACTTCAAGGCCAATGGTTGGTACGTAACTCATATATTTATGTGCTAGGTATTGTACGTTTCTCGAAGGTGTGAGACAAGTGTGTCGCGAAGTTTTTTGTACGATTCTAGGTCATCTTGACCTACAACAATCACACGATTCTTAGTTTTGGCAAGTGCCTTTTCAACCTCGTCAATTTGAGCTTGATTTACAAGGTCTTTTTTGGTCAAAATAATCCACTCTTCCTTCTCTCCTAAGGCTTTGTCGTACTGTGATAGCTCATTACGAATGGTGTAATAATCTGCTTCCGGTTGTTCTGACTCCAGAGAGACGAGGTGCAAAATCATTTTGGTACGAGCGACGTGGCGTAAAAACTTGTGACCAAGTCCCTTCCCTTCTGCGGCGCCTTCGATAAGGCCAGGAATGTCAGCAATAATAAATCCGTACATATCGCCGAGGTGTGGTTCGAGTGTGGTAAAAGGATACGCTCCGATACGAGACTGGGCGTTTGTCATAGCATTAAGCAATGTAGACTTACCGGCATTTGGCAGTCCTACTAATCCAATATCTACCATCAGCCGGACTTCAACAAGGAAGTTACCTGCTTCACCAGGATGACCGCCAGTCGATTCTGTCGGTGATACGTTAGTGGAAGACTTGAAGTATTCGTTACCAAGCCCACCGCCTCCGCCTTTGAGAATACGTTCGGTTTGACCTTCTTCAGTGAGTTCAATCTCTCGATTGCGGTCGATGTCAGTAATGCGAGAGCCTACAGGAACGTCAATATAGAAGGTCTCACCATTCTTTCCGGTGCAACTGTCGCTCATGCCGGCCACACCATCCTCGGCCATAAAGTTCTTATTTCCGGTGTATTTTGCGAGCTGATTGAGGTCTCGTACGGCACGAACAAAAACATCCGCTCCACGGCCACCATCACCACCAGAAGGACCCGCCATAGGCTTAAACTTCTCTTGGCGCCAGCGAACAACGCCGGTACCACCGTTACCCGCCTTCGCATAAATAGTTAATTCATCAACAAACATAGGACAGCACAGTACCTCAAATACGGTGAAAACGCAACGGTGTCAAGGCTGCATGAGCAAACGAGCACGTAGTGCGACTATTGCGAATGTATCCAGGCGCTTAGCTGGATTCGACCTTCCGAGGGGAGAATCCAGCTGCAGCGAGTTGGAAAGGGACTCAAACTATCAACGGTAATCTATTTATCCAGGCGCTTCTATTCATTCTGGACTCTTTAATTAAAAAACCGCTTGGGCTGAAAAAGAAAGACATGACTCTTTTTTCCCCAACATAGCGGCTACCGGAAGACTTCTTCGTGAGGAAGACCTTCGGCAATGAGTTCTTTTTGCCAACGAGAAATCCGACGTTTTGCGAAAGATTCATCCCCATTAAACTTACTAAGCCAGCGCAAACCCTTCAGCTTGGGAAAACCAGCGCGCACTAGCGAATCGATTTGAAAGGCGCTAATTTCACTGCTTCTCTCCTCTAAAAGGCCCAGAAGCTCAATTGCATCATTCGTATAGCCCTTGCTTGTAGCAATACGCGTAGCGATAAGTCCCCAGTTTTGAAGCTCAAAGAGAAGTCCGATTTCTGCCCTACTGACGGGAAGCTGCGCCTGCGAGTTGAGTGCGATCCAGCACAACTCCTTTCCGTGCGGCCTCGGACTTTCCTGCCAAAGACGATTGTAGTACGGGCGGAGGTAGTCACGAAATTGATATTTGTCATCAAACGCCAGGGCGGCGACATATTCGACAGGGTTAGATTCGTAGTCTTTTCTCACTGCCATCGAAAGGTCACCCCAACGGTTGAGCACCGCCTGGACTAGCTTGGGATACATTGCGAGCTGACGGTCTTGAGAAAGTGTATTCCACCACCCCTGCAACATCGTTAGTTTAGTGAGCCCACCAATCATGGGAGTGACTTCATGGGTGTTTGAACGGTTGAGGAAATAGTTTTCCCAGTCCTCGACATCCATCGAAAAAAGCTGCTCTTCTGTCATCTGGAGTCTCCTTAAAGATCACAACAAATACTTCTGCCACTATACATCTTTACTAATCTAAATCAAATATGCTTGCTTTGAAGTTTAACTATACAAAAAGCCAGCATATGCTGGCTTTTTGTATTACTTTCTGAGACTGCAATGACTGTCTACTTTCCGTCAATCCAGGTGTGGCCGATGGTGCTGATGACACTCATGAGGAATGAGCCGAGGAGAGCGTACCAGAAGTTGGTTACGGCGAAGCCTTCGATGAAGGAAGCAGCGAAGAGGAAGAGTGCGGCGTTGATGACGAAGGTAAATAGGCCTAGGGTGAGTAAGGTGATAGGTAGTGTCAGGATGACGAGGATGGGCTTTAAGATTGCATTGAAGACTCCGAGAATAAGGGCGGCGATGACGGCGGTATAAAAACTATTCACTGTGATGCCTGGTATAAAATTAGCGATAAGTAATAGTCCGAGAGCATTCCACAAAAGACGAAGTATGATTGTCATAGAGCTATATTGTAGGCGGCAATGGAAAAGCGCGCAACTGGCCAGTTGGTCAGTTGCGCGCTTTTGAACGTCTTAGAAAAGCTTGATGCCCTTGAGGCGAATACCTCCCATGAGTCGATTGTCGTAGCTTGCTGCAGTACCGGTAGTGAGAGCTTGGGTACTTCCGTACGATGTTTCATCAGTATCTTCGTTTCTTGCTTTTACTGCAGCGGTATATACCGTCGACGCTTGCAGCCCGTTGATGACGAGATTGGTGAGCTGAGAATTAGTCAGCCAAACAGCTACTGCTGACGGATTACCACTACCGTTAACATACTTTCCGTCCCAAGTAAGGTCAGTTGGTGAAGTGGCGCTGATGTAGACGGCGAAGTAGGTGGTCGGATTAGCTGACGGGTTGCCATTAGCGTTATTTGAAATAGTAATAGTGTTGGTGGTATTAGAAACCTGCGTCAGTTGTCCTGGCACAGCAGCTGAAGTGTACGTCACTGTAGCAGATGAGGCACTGCTGGTATTACCTACGTTGTCCTTACCAGTAATAGTGTAGCCGTAACATTTGTTTGTTTGCAGCCCAGCGTCAGAGTAACTCGTACTAGTTTGCCAACCAGAGTCAGTACCTCCAGTCCCTACATTAGCGCCACAAGAGCCGGTCACTGCCGCAAAGTAGTACGACACAGGTGTCGAAAGATCAGTAATGGCATTAGCTGTCATTGATATTTGACTCACACTATCGTTTGATGGGTTTGATAAAAATGTCGGAGGGTTGGGGCTTGGTGCATGGCTATCGGCGGTAGTAATACCATTGGTCTGGCTACTATACGCTGTCTGCTCGCTATCACCATTGCGCGCCATGATTTCTACTGGATAGGTTGTCGAGAACTGAAGACTGGTAACCACCAGACCATCAATTTGTGCGTCCGATAACCAAACCGCCGCAGCTGAAGGGTTGCCACTGGCGTCTACATATTTACCATTCCAAGTCCCATCCGAAGGTGAAGCGGTTGCAACATGAACAGCAAAGGTGGTATTGGTCGGATTGCCGTTTTGATTATTAGTAAGAGTGAAGGTGGTATCAGTCTGGGTGCTTATCGTCGGAGCTGACGGTACCGCTGCAGTAGTGTACGCCTGGGAGGCGGCCGAAGCCGTACCGGTATTACTCAAAGAGTCACGAGACTGTACGGTGTAGGCATAACATTTATTTATATCGAGTCCCGTATCAGTGTAACTAGTACTCGTCTGCCAGCCTGAGTCAGTTCCACCGGTACCATAATTACCTCCACAACTACCGGCTCCGACCGCAAAGTAATATGAAATTGGCGTACTAATATCACTCGCTGCAGTTGCGGTCATGCTCATCTGCGTGGTGCCAGTATCGTTTGGCACTGAAGAATACGTCGCTGGGTTTGGAGTCGGAGCTGTCACGTCAGGGCGCGTCGTCGTACCTGTACGGGTACTGGTGGCAGTCAATATAGAGTTTTGATTACGAGCAACGACTTCAAAATCGTACTTAGTATTTGGTTTTAAGTTAGACAGCACCATGTTGTCTAACTGGGAGTCAGAGAGCCAATGTGCAGTAGAACTTGCTCCCGCTGAATTACTGACCCATTTATTATTCCAGACACTGTCTCCTGTACTTGATGCGTGAACGGCAAAATTAGTTGTTGGATTACTCGCAGGATTGCCGTTTTCGGTATTGGTAATTTTGATTGAAGTTACTGTAACGAAACCATTAGTGTACGCCATTCCTCCCGGCACAGCTGCCAGTGTGTACGTGGTTGAAGCGGTTGATGTGGCGGTGGTGTTGTTGGCGGCATCTTTACCGGTGACCGTATACGCATAGCATTTATTTACCTGGAGTCCGATGTCGGTGTAAGTTCTACTTGCTTGCCACCCCGATGTCGTAGTGCCGGTGCCTGTGTTACCACCACAAGTACCAGCGACAGGATTGAAGTAATACGACACCGCATTGGCGTCGGTGATAGCGACCGACGTCATGGAGACGCGGTCGGTCGAGGTCGAGGTCGGTAGTGTCGTGAAGTATGGATTGGGAGTTGGAGCGGTAGTGTCGGGGGTCACGGCGACTAAGATACGGCTGGCGTAAACATTGCCGTTGTTGGTGGTAGCCTTCATGTCCAAGTCTCCGGTGCTCGGCATCGTCATCGATGAAGACACACCAGAGTTGTCTGGTGAAGTCATCACTGAACCAGTTACTTGCGTCCCGCCTGATGTGTCCACCTCTACCACCGATGTTGAGTTGTCGGCCGAGTCGACTTGATGAGTGTATGTATTGGCGGAGTTTGTCCATTCGGCGGAATCCCAATAGGTGAGGTTTTTTTGCAAAGCGGTACCACTCCCAATCGTCTTGGTTGCGAGCAGATACTGCGCTTCGAGCTTGGTCGGTGAGCTGGCCTGATCAACAATAATCTTGGCATTATAAATAGCGTGGGTAGCACCGTTGTAGCCTTCTTTAAAAGCGATACGGTAATTGCGTCCTGTTGTTGGAGTGAACGAACTTGAGCGGACGCGGGTCGGCGTCGACGCCGACCCGCCCGAGACAATCGTGATTTTGTCAGCCCACCCCACAAAGCCATCTCCAGTACCGTCGGATTCTTGTAAGGTAATGGTGGTAGTAGCACTAGCGTTAAGATTGTAAGCAATGACGGCCTTACCTACACCACCGGTACTACCGTCAGCGTTTGGGTTACCTGTCGAACGACCTCCAGCACCTCCTCCTCCAGGATTTGTACCCACAGACGGGGTACCGTTGATGGAAATACCGTTGGCACCATCACCTCCATCGCAGGCATTAGTTCCTCCGGTTCCGGCACTAGCACTCGCTCCCGTCTGAGTAGAACAGCCACCCTCACCACCACCTCCAGAGACACCAGCTGAGGTGCCGGCAGCACCACTACCTCCTGCCCTTACTGTATCACCAACACCATTAGTAGTTGCGCCAACACCGCCAGCGCCGGAGTTGATAGCGCCGCCAGCACCTCCCACAGCCACTACGACATTAGTGTCCCATGTCGAAGTCGCACCACGAGTACCTGCTACAGTAGATACGCCTCCTATACCAGCAATTCCCACAGCAACTGTTTTGGAAAGGCCAGCCAAGCCAGAAATAACTTTCACGGCATACTGTCCCCCTGCACCTCCAGAACCAGAACCTGTTGTATTGGTTGACGCTGCCCCTCCTCCACCTCCTCCTCCCCACAATTTAACAACCGTCGTACTTGCTACGGCACTCGGTACGGTAAAGCTGCGTGAACCTGAAGTAGTATAAGTAGTCGATGAGGCTATCGTCGCATCAACGGTACGGGCGTAGGTTACTTCAGCGTAGAACGTCGGTGATCCGTCCCACTTTGAAGAAGTGTATTTCCAATACTTTGGCGCAGTAAAAGTGGCGGCGGTACCAGAAGTATAGGTCTGACTATTTCCCACCTCCACTTGCGTCTGGGTGACGCTGATGGGGTTGTTATTTTGTAGTATGACCAAACGAGCAGCGATAACGCCCTTGCCGACAGCTTCGTTATTGACGCGAACTTGATAGTCAGTGGCCGCACCAATCGAAAATGACGTCGACCGGTACCGGGCATAGGCGGTGCCGTTGATAGTAATTGTCTTAGCGGCTACTCCGGCAGTGGTGACAAGCGACACTGTAGCATTGGTTGCCGACGTAGTACTGGCCACTACTTCAAAGTAGTAGGTGGCACCGGTGTACTTAGAGGGATCAATATTAGCAATTGCCGAAGAAGTGGAATAAGCACTACTCGCAGCGCTCAATGATGCGT
>JAYVWI010000048.1:0-8403 GCA_043786195.1 Minisyncoccota bacterium | reverse complement strand
GTCACGCACCGCCATCCCGGGCTGGGACTCGCTGGGTACTTTGTCGCTGATCGCGGCCCTCGACGAGAAGTTCGATATCCACCTGAGCGAGCAGGAGATCGAAGGCATGAGTAGTGTGGAAGACATTCTGGCGATCCTGCGTCGCCACAGCGCGCTGCAAGAGGGCTGATTTCCGATGCGTTTCCTGCTCGTCGACCGCATCCTGGAACTCACGCCCGGCGCTAGCATCGTTGCGCAGCGCACGGTGCCCATGAACGAAGAGCTGTTCCAGGATCACTTCCCGGGTTTCCCGGTCATGCCCGGCGTGCTGCTGACCGAGATGATGGCGCAGGCTGCCGGCAAGTGCCTCGACGCGCAGCGCCTGCCGCGGGGCAAGCCGATGCTCGCCAAGATTCTCTCTGCCACCTTCCGCGCCTGGGTCCGCCCGGGTGACAAGACGTTGCTGTACGCGACGATCGTCGCCAATGAAGAGCGTTACGCGACTGCCGAATGCCGGCTCGAGGTCGAAGGCCGCGTCGCGGCTCAGGCGCGGCTGTTTTTCTCGTTCATTGCGGCGGACCAGTTTGCGCCGGGTCTGCGCGACGAGGTCCTCGAGGCCTTCCTGGTGGAGCACGCACCATGAGCGACGCGTTCGGCCTGGCGGGGCGCAACATCCTCGTGACCGGCGGCACACGCGGCATCGGGCGAGCGATCTCGCTGCAGTTGGCACGCGGTGGCGCACGGGTCGTCGCAAACTATGCACGCAACGACGCGCAGGCCCAAGCGCTCACCGAACTGGCCGCCAACGAAGGCCTCGCGATCGAAACGCTGCGCGCCGATCTGACCACTGCCAAGGGCATGACGGCGGCGCAGGAGCGCATGGCCGCGTGCGCTGCCGGCAGCGTGTCGCTGGTGCACTGCGCCGCCACGGGCGTGCACCGGCCCTTCGAAGCACTGACCACCCGCCATTGGGACTGGACGATGGCGCTCAACGCGCGCGTCTTCCTCGAACTCGTGCAGGCGCTGCTGCCGGTTCTCGGGCCCGGCTCGGCGGTTGTCGCCATCTCGTCGGCAGGCGCGGTGCGTGCTGTGCCGGCCTATGCGGCGATCGGGAGTTCGAAGGGTGCGCTGGAAGCGCTGGCGCGGCACCTCGCGGTGGAGCTCGCGCCGCGCGGCATCCGCGTCAATATCCTGTCCCCCGGCAGCGTGCTGACCGAAGCCTGGGACACCTTCCCGGACAAGGAACGTCGGATTGCCGAAGCCGTCGCGCGCACGCCGCGGGGCCGGCTGGTGACACCGGATGAAGTGGCGATGCTCGCGCGCTTCCTGTGCAGCCCGGCGGCCGAGGGTATCGTCGGTCAGACCGTCGTCATCGACGGCGGCGCCCGCATCGTCGATTGAGCCGCGGCCGGGCCGCATTCTCCGAGGACCATTGGATGAGCCGCTCCAGCATCGAAGGCTTTCGCATTGCCGGCGTCTCGACCTGTGTGCCGCCACGGGTCGCCGACAACCTCGACCCGGCCTCAACCCAGCACGAATGTGCTGGGTTTTGTTTTAGAAAGCGTCGTGCGCAGCTTTTGTGTCTGTTAGCACTCACTCTACCACTGTTGCAGGCGCGTTATACTGTTGTTATGTATACAGGACTTTCTACTAACCAGGTAAAGGCGCGGCTGCAGACGTATGGGAAGAATGCGATTCCGCGGGCGCGGTATCGGTTTTTACAATTAGTAGCGCGGCAGTTTAAGGGGATTTTTAATATTTTGCTCATTGCAGCAGCAGCGCTTACTTGGTTTTTGGGGTCGCCAGTGGATGCTTTGTTTATTCTACTTTTCGTCGTTTTGAGTGTAGGTCTCAATTTATATCAAGAGCATAAATCAAACGCTGCTGCGGAGACGTTGCGTTCGTATTTGGTGCGGACTATTACGGTGCGACGTGACGGGAAGGATGTCGACATAGATATTGAGCAGCTGGTGCCGGGAGATATTTTGAAACTTGAGTCAGGAGATATTGTGCCGGCTGACGCAGTGGTGCGGCATACCCTGGGGCTCCAGGTTGATGAGACTACTTTTACTGGAGAAAGTGTACCTGTGACGAAGGTGGCGACGGAAGGGGACGGGAGTGCGGACGAGAGCTTGCTGCTTCAGGGGGTGGTGATTATTAGAGGGTCAGCGTTTGCTGAGGTGATAGCCACCGGCGCGAAAACGCGACTTGCGCATATCGCCAAAACGGTATCAGAGGTGCAAAACGAGAGTGAATTTAATAAAGGTATCGATCGTATCAGTGGGTTTATTTTACGCAGCACCGTCTTCACGCTTGCTTTTGTCATCGGCGCTAATATTCTGATAGAAGGAAAAGAGGCCGACATTCCGGCATTATTAATATTTTCGATTGCGCTGGCGGTTTCGGTAATCCCGGAAGTATTGCCGCTTGTTATGACATTTTCGCTTTCGCACGGTGCGCTTCGCCTAGCGAAAGAAAGTGTCATTGTGAAGCGGTTATCTTCCGTACAAGACCTTGGTTCAGTTGAGCTGCTTTGTTCTGATAAGACCGGCACGATTACTGAAAACCACTTAGTCTTCAAAAACAGTCTCACTGCACCAGGCTCTCAGTATCATCCTCTCGTCCTTTCAAGGTTGACAGCGCACGACTTGGACGAGACCCATCCCGAACCCTTTGACCGCGCCACTGACGAAGCACTTGATGAAGTAATGAAGGCACAGATTGCAACGTTCTCACTTTTAGAAGAGGAGTCGTTTGATCCGACGCTGCGAAGTAACGGAGCGATAGTACAATCAGGTGCGACCACGCTCCACATCCGACGCGGCAGTCCGGAGTATTTTGAAGGGCAGGGGATTGGAGCTAAAGGCACCATCGCTGCTTGGGTAGAAGCAGAAGAGACGCTTGGCCGAAGAATTCTCGGAGTGAGTTATGACTCAGGTTTCGGGCCAATTTTTGGCGGGCTGCTGTCTTTTGAGGATGAGCTCAAGCCATCTACTATAGAGACGGTGACGGCTGCTCGTGAACTCAACGTCGCTATTACAATCATCACCGGAGACTCCAAGCGAGTCGCTGAAGCTGTCGGTCGAGAGATTGGACTAGTGACCGACGACGACGAAGTGATAAGTGCCAGTGACTTTTTCGCGTTGCCCACTCACGAGCAGCAAGAACAAGTGAGTCGAATTCGAGTCTTTGCACGTACTACTCCCGAACAAAAATTAGAAGTTCTCGAACTCCTCAAAAAGCAGTTCACCGTAGGATTTTTAGGAGAGGGAATTAATGACGCGCCGGCACTCAAGTCGGCGCACGTCTCGATGGTAGTGCAGTCAGCGTCGGACGTGGCTCGTGAGACGGCTGATATTATCCTCTTGAAACCGGACCTTCGAGTAATTATCGAAGGGATTCGTCTCGGTCGCGAGACGCATGCCAATACCCTCAAATACATTCGTGCGACACTGGTCTCAAACTTCGGCAACTTTTATGCGGTAGCGATCGGCTCATTGTTCATCAGCTTTTTGCCGATGCTTCCAAAGCAGTTGCTTCTGCTTAATCTTCTGTCTGATGTGCCGATGATGGCAATTGCGTTTGATCATGTAAGCAAGGAAGAAGTGGCGCAGCCACAAAAGTACGGCTTTCGCTCTCTGTACATTATTTTTATTACGTTAGGTCTCGTGAGTACGGTGTTTGATTTTCTGTATTTCGGATTGTTTTACCGAATCTCACCGGAAGTGCTCCAGACGAATTGGTTTATCGCTAGCGCACTGACCGAAATCCTTTTAGTGTTTTCGATTCGCTCTCTGTTGCCTATCGGGAAGGCTGGACGACCGGCGCCGGTTATTATCTGGCTTTCTGTCGCAGCATTCGCTCTCACACTCTTAATACCGATTATTCCCGTGACGGCACACTTTTTTGCGTTCCAGCGACCAACAGGAGAGCACCTCATGATAATCGTCGCACTGGCACTTTTGTACCTAGTAGTGACGGAGGCAGCTAAGCGACCGTTGGCGCGATTTCTAGATCGTTCAAAAGCAGCTTAGAAGAAATGGCCGGAGCTACGCGACCGGCCATTTTTTTGGTATGCTACATCCATGCGAAAAATGGGTATTGATTTTGGGAGCAAAAACGTCGGCTTAGCTTTTACTGACGAGTCTGGCTCTATGGCTTTCCCTCACGGAGTACTGCCAAACAACGCCGGGCTCTTCCCGGCCGTTCTTAAGTTGATAAAGGAAAAGAACGTCGAGGAAATAGTCATCGGTCACTCACTTGATAAAGCCGGTAAGGCTAATAAAATCCACCAAGCGGTAGAGTCGTTCATTCTCGATCTCACTCTCGAGCTCGGTATTCCTATTCACTTAGAACCAGAACAATATTCCACCCAACAAGCCATTCGTATCCAAGGGAAAAACTCCCAGACTGACGCAGCCGCAGCCGCCATCATCCTTGATAGTTTTATAACCCGAAAGAAATAATATGGAAAAAATCACATACGACGACTTTGTAAAAGTAGAAATTACCATCGGCACAATACTTTCTGTGGAAATCGTGCCTGATGCCGACAAGCTGCTTCGTCTGGAAGTTGACTTTGCTGAAGAATCACCGCGGCAGATTCTTTCAGGGATTCGTGAGTATTTTGAAGATCCGCAAGTCCTGGTCGGCCGGCAGTGTCCATTTGTGACAAATCTTGCACCTCGCACAATTCGCGGACTTGAAAGCAACGGTATGATTTTGGCAGCCAGTGCGAGCGACGATTTGGCGCTGCTTCATCCAAGCATCAATGTACCTAACGGCACTCGATTAAAATAAAATGAATCTCGACCCGCAAAACATCGAACAAAAGTACGACAAAGAGATGAACAGCATAGTAAAAAAGGCTGGCGCGCTTTTACGTTCGAAGTACGGGTTATGGTTTTTGGGTATTTTTACTTTTGCTGACTCCGCCCTCGGCTTACCCTTTGCGATGGATCCTTTTATGGCTGCCTATATGGTAGCAAATCGGTCAAAAGCCCTCTGGGGATACGTTGTCACGGTAGCTGCTTCGGTTTTGGGAGGCGTCGTCATGTATTTTTTTGCTAAATACTTTATAGACCAAATACTGGCATTGTTTTCGCCGCAGATGACGCGCGGGTTTCATCATCTCTCTGCATCAGTCGACGAAGGCTCGTTTGTTTTTGCTTTTTTCAGCTCCTTCTCACCACTTCCGTATACGTTGGTAGCATTGGTAGCTGGAGCTCTCAGGGTAAACCTCTTTTTTTTTATTATGGGCTCCATTCTAGGACGAGCGGTGCGTTTTGGTGTGGTGGCGTACTTCGTCTACTTCTTTGGAGAACGAGCTATTGAAATCGCCAAGCGCAATATTCTCCTCCTTTCAACCGTCGTTATTGTCCTTGCTCTACTGTATATCCTTTCGCGCCACTATTTTTAAATATGTGAGTTGTCGTCGTAACTCTGCGTAGTTTCAGCGTATACTAGTACTATATGTTGTCGGCGCTTTCGCGAATTATCCCACCACCTGCGTACATCACACTTCCGTGTGTAGGACTGGATATTTCTGATACGTCACTGAAATACGTCGCCCTTGAACCAAACCCACACAAGAAAAATATTCGTACACTGTCGCAGTGGGGTGACATTTCTATTCCGACCGGGATTGTTAATCGGGGTGACGTAAACGACCCACAAAAATTGGTAGCAATTCTGAAAGAATTTAAACTGAAGACGGGGGCTGAGTTTGTCAGGGTGTCACTACCAGAAGAACGAGCATATCTTTTTGAGACTGACATAAAACACAATACTCCGTATAAAGAAGTCCGCGGTCTTCTTGAATTTCGTCTCGAGGAGAACGTACCGATTCCTTCCCGGGACGTGTTTTTTGACTATTCTATTTTACCCTCTGACCCTGGTGCAAAGGTGGTGACCGTTTCGGTGGTCGCGTACGCCAAGCAAACCGTTCAGTCATACTATGATGCTTGTATTGAAGCTGGACTGCGGCCGGTTTCTTTTGAAGTAGAAGCGCAGGCAATGTCCAGGGCAGTGGTGCCGCGTCATTCTAGTGGGTCTGTGATGGTAGTCGACTTTGGGAAGACCCGCAGCGGTATTGGTATCGTGCATAAGGGGACGCTGCTTTATGCTTCGACTATTGATATGGGTGGCGACCAGCTGTCTTTAATTTTACGAAAAGTACTTGGTGACAAACCGGAAGCGGAGCTTACACACATTAAAAATACCCAAGGTTTGGTTCGTGGGGTGGAATCATCAGACGTCCGCGACGCTCTTATCCAGACGGTTTCTGTCGTGCGTGACGAGCTGGTTACTCGGATGCAGTATTGGCATACTCGTACTGGAAACGACGACGCTCGTCGTATCAGCTCGATTATTTTATGTGGAGGAAGTGCAAATCTAAAAGGTCTTCCAGAATACTTTAGCGAAACCCTTGGGCTTCCCACGGTGCGAGGAAATGTCTGGGAGAATGTTTTTTCGCTCGCTGACACTGTCCCACCGATTGATCGTATGCATTCCTTTGGGTATGCGGCCGCGATTGGTTTGGCGCTTAAAAGCACTGTGTAAATATGATTAACCTCATCCCACCTAAAGCCAAAAGAAGCATCACAATTGAGTATTGGCTCAGGGTTATTTCCGTTTGGTTTTTTACGTTTTCGGTAGCGTTTGCTGTCGGCGCATCGCTCATGGTTCCTACGTATGTACTAATAACCCTCCAGGTGTCTGCCTTTTCTGATTCAGCAGCATCAGCTTCTGAGAAGCTAGCAACTCTCAAAGATGTCTCGAAAGATCTTAACCTGGCGAGCCAAGAAGCCCGAGCGTTGATTGATGGACTCCGATTTAGTCAAATGTCTGGGTATGTGACACTGTTTCGAGACTTAGAAACCAACGAAGTCACACTTTCACAAATTAGTATTGATCGGACTAAGGACGGAGTGGCACCAGTTCGACTTGCGGGAAATGCAGCAAACCGGCAAGCTCTCGCGGCGTTTCGCGACCACTTGCTGGCGGTACCACAGGTGGCGAGTGTTGACTTACCAATTTCAAATCTTGCAAAAGATAAGGACATTCCCTTCAACCTTACCGTAGCAATAAAAACTCATGAGTAAATCAACTATCAGAAACCTCATACTTTCAACACTGTGTTTGCTCTGTGCAATTGGTGGGTTCTCTTTTATGGTGTGGGAGGTAGGAGATAAGGAGCAGGTGTTGCAAGTCCAGCTGCAAACTCTCAACGAAGGGATTGCCCGCCAAAATTCCTTTTACAAACTACAAAAACTCGCCGAAGAATCTTCATCTGACCGAGACCACCTGGCCACGTATTTTCTTAAGGAAGAAAGTGATAGCATTGACGTGCTTAACTGGATTGAAGGAATGGCACCCCAAGCCCACGTAAATTTGCAGACAAAAAACCTACAAAAAATTACTGACAAAGACGCGAAGACTGACTGGATTGAGGTGTCGTTTAGCTTCTCAGGTGAACAAGCAAATGTCGAACGATTCGTAGCAGTCTTGGAGCGACTCCCGTATCTTTCATATGTGACATCATTGTCTATGAGCGCTCAGTCGAGTGACAACTGGGAAGCGTTAGTCACACTCCGTGTGTATATTTTCAATCATGATAAATAAGAAACAAATCGCTGAGATGGCTAAACATATTCTTAAACACTCACAAGGACTTCGTGACCATAAGATTATGCATCCTGAACGTGACTGGTTCATTGGTTTGGGCTTGGCAATAACTTTTTTTGTCGGGAGTGCATCTGTAAGCGCTTATACCTATTGGAAAAACAAAAACATGAGTGCCTCACAAGATGCAGCTGTGGCTGAAGAGGTGGTAGTGTATCGAGAGTCAATGGTAAAGGATGCGCTCGCGCGCTTTGAAAAAAGAAATAAGGAGCGGGAAGCTTTGGTTGCTGAGTTTTCATCAGAGGAACCAACTCCAGTTTCTGATACAGCGACAAGTACCCCAGCAGAAAACGGAAGTACAACCCCCGAAACGGCAACCGGCACAAGTTCAACTGCGTTGTAGGGATTGACGGTCGCCTGCCGAGTTTATTTCGCTGACGCTAACGAAATCCTATGCCTGAAGGCATAGAAAAACCAGCTTTTGCTGGTTTTTCTAGTGTGCCTCCAGCAGGAATCGAACCTACATCAAGAGCTTAGAAGTCTCCTGTTCTATCCGTTGAACTATAGAAGCAATCTGGTAACCATACCAAAAAAACAGCAAATATAAAACATGTTACCCAAACGTACGTCCAAGAAGACAGCCTTCGTAACCTGTAACGTTTTCAAATTCCCAGGCCATTGTATAGTAGGTGCAGGAACAACATGGCTGAGATCGCTGATTTAGAAGTAACGCTCGAAGCAATCCGAAACGGAAGTTCGGAGCAGTTTCGTACTATCTATGAAGGGTTGATTGACCACGTC
>JAYVWI010000047.1:0-3420 GCA_043786195.1 Minisyncoccota bacterium | reverse complement strand
GTTCGTCACGGAGACGTTCTCGGCCTTTTTTATCAAGGAAGTGCGACGTCATCATATCGAGTGCCAAACACTGACTATTATCTTCGGCAGGGAGAGGGTCTCCCGCGCTACCAACATGGTAGGTGATAGGAAGATTGGTAGAGGCTCGTCTGGCTTGGGCAATTCCAGCGGAAGAAATATCCACACCAACCCCTTTCATACCAAAGGTATTTGCGAGATAGATAAGATTTCGTCCGTTACCACAACCTGCATCAAATGCGCTGTTTGTGAGAGTGGTCTCATCGTCTTGGCGGTCTACCCAGCGGGTGAATTTCACTAAGTCGCCACTCTCAATAACCGAGAGCTTCAAGTGTTCAGGATTGGTGTATTCCTTATCCCAAAACGCCGAGCCATGCACTTGGCGCTTCTTCTTTTTGACAAAATTAGGTTTTCTGGCCATAGAAACATTGATGCTACGGTGTTTTTCGCACTTTGTCTACCGTCTTCGCCCAATATGGCATTTGTGATACACTTGTCTTCATATGAAAAATCCATGGGTTATTATCGGTATTCTGGCAGTTGTCCTTTTTGGTGGCGCTATCTGGTACTCAAATATTTCGACTAAACAAAGTAATGAGGGCATCACCGTTACTGACCATATTAAAGGAAACCCTGACGCTACTGTCACTCTTACAGAGTTCAGTGACTTCCAGTGTCCTGCTTGTGGAGCCTTTGAGCCGATTGTACAAGAGTTGATGTCTAAGTATGGCGATAAGATTCGTTTTGAATACAAGCACTACCCATTGCCGATGCACCCACTCGCACCACAAGCATCGATGGCAGCCGAAGCAGCGGGCCAACAAGGAAAGTTTTTTGAAATGCACGACAAGCTCTTTGCTAATCAAAAAGAGTGGACAGAATCACAAACCCCGCAAGCTGTCTTTCTAAAGTACGCTGACGAACTTGGTCTTGATAAAGCCAAGTTTACAAAGCAGATGAAGTCGTCAGTCTTACGCGACCATGTCAATGCCAACAAAGACGAAGCAAGCAAGCTTAGTATTACAGGTACGCCGACTTTTTACCTCAATGGTCAAAAAATGGAAGTACAATCCTACGAGGACTTCACAGCTCAAGTCGCAGCTGCTGTTGATCCTGCCGCCGCTGCGCTCAGTGCATCATCAACAGACGCTGCTGGAGCTACAAATGTTTCTGGCGTGAAGTTTGGTATCTAAGAATCCTTAGTCTCGATACAATACCTCGACCTTTAATTGGTCGGGGTATTTTGTTACTCGAAGATATTTTTCAGCTGTCTCTTTGAGAGTCACTAAGTAGGCTTTGTTTATGTCGCGCCCTTCTTTCGGTAGTTCAAGAATAAGACAGTCTTCAGTCAATGTGGAAGTGTCGAGTGTCAGCACTTCGAATTCGCCACGGATAGAAGCGCGACATCCAACAGACAGCTTGTATGTCGCGAGACCAATATTTGCGTTTAGTCCATAGGGATTTCGGTCTTTGCCATGTGAAAGATAGGCAAGTCCTTGTTCACTCGCGTATTGTGAGACAGCCCATTCCCCAATTAGTGACGGGCTGGCTCTTAGTTTTGCTTTGTTCCAACCGTTACTGAATGTTCGGTAGGCAAAAGAAATACGATCTGGGCGAACTGAGAAAATTGAACCGCCGACAAAGACGCCATTTTCTTTCAGTGAAAGGCAAAAGTAGGGGAAAGGAGCTTCGGCATTATGGAGAGTTTTTCCCGGAACGTCATGCATGAGAGCATTTTGTTTTGAGCCTATCTCGGTTTGATACATAGGCATAAAGTCTTCGAGGTACGCTTCGCTTAAGGGTTCGATTGTATAGGTGACACCAAAACTACCCAAATGGGGTAGTGATGATTGGATTTTTTGAGCTACGCTGCCGGTGAAATCAAGCTCGAGACCGGCTGATATATCCTTCAACCATTGATGATGGCTGGGATAAGAAATTTGCATTTGTTGATTAAATATGATAAAGTAGTCCTTGTCAAGTATAGATGCGAACATATAACCACTTAAATTCCGTAGCCCACTGCTGTATCAATTGAGATCAGCTTTTTTGTTAGTAAACTATGACTAAAATCAAAAACATCGTTATCTACGTGATGAGTCTTCCTGATGGGGCGAAGACAATTTCACAGCTTCGAGCCTACGAAACAGAGTTTGGCAGTTCTTTGCGTGTCATGTTGTTGCGCGATTCACGGGTTGCAACCAAGAAAAAGTACGCAGCTATCTCTGGGCTCGATTTGTATGTTGAATGTGATTTCTCCAAACCAAGCAAGATTGCTGAAGCGCTTTTGCCCTACCAAGATGAACTCTTGGCTGTTACCTGTCGCTCTGAGCAATACATGCGCCGCTTCGTGGAAGTCCTCCCACATGTGCCATATCTCCGGACGCCGACCACCGAGTCGCTCAACTGGGCAAGTGATAAGTACGAAATGCGCAAGCGTTTTCGTTTACACGACAAAAAACTTACTCCAAAATTTACGCTCGTCAAAAAGAATACCAAAGATGAGCGGGAACGGGTTATCAAAAAGATTGCTTTTCCAATGATCATCAAGCCGACAAACTTGGCATCGAGTCGATTTGTCTCAATTTGCTACCATGAAGAGGAGCTCGAATCGACACTGCGTCGGACTTTTCGAGATCTGAAAAAAGCATACGAACAAGAGCATCATTTAATGGATCCAAAAATAATCGCTGAAGAGTATATGGAAGGCGACATGTACACGGTTGATTCGTATGTCGACTCGCGCGGAAAGGTGTACCACTGTCCGCTGGTGAAAGTGACGACAGGAAAGAAAATCGGGCACGACGACTTTTACAATTATCTTCAAATGACTCCGGCTGGCCTCAAGCCCGAAACAGTACTAAAGGCGCAAGCTGCTGCCGAGGGCGGTATTCATGCGCTTGGTTTGCGTAGTACTACTGCGCACACTGAGCTCTTAAAGAGCGACGGTGATTGGAAAATTATTGAAATTGGTTCTCGAGTTGGTGGTTTTCGACACGTGTTACATACTCTCAGTTGTGACTTCAATCATACTCTCAACGACGTCTTGATTCGGATTCCAAAGAAGCCTATTCTTCCAAAGAAATGTAAGGGGTACGCATGTGCGATGAAATGGTTTGCTCCCAAGGAAGGACCCATAACAGAAATGAAGGGAGTGAAACGTATCGAGCAGCTCGAGTCATTTCATAAAATTGATGTAAATAAGAAGGTGGGTGATAAGGCGGTGTTTGCTCGAAATGGCGGCCGATCTGTCTTCAACCTCTTCTTATACAATGCCGACCGCTCTAAGCTTCTGGCCGATATCCGACGCGTCGAAAAAATGGTGGATGTAAAAGTGAAGTCTCGAACCACCAAGAAATAAGGCTTAAAATAGAGGTTGGGGAAGCGCGGCGGGCAAAGGCC
>JAYVWI010000046.1:0-11678 GCA_043786195.1 Minisyncoccota bacterium | reverse complement strand
CTTTTGGAGAGACCTCTTTTTGAGACATACTGACATTATATAACATCACTTCTTTAAAGCAGGGTGGCTGTTAACACTAGCTAAGAGGTAGTTATGCTTGGTTTACTAAGCCTGGAAAATCTTCGGTAAGTTGTGAGTTACGTCGTCGCAGGTTTGTGGCAAGCATCAAAAGTATGAGTCCTAAAGCTACTACACCGACACCGGTAATCGCATTGTAGGCAGCCATCCGCGAAAAATCACTGGTCTGGATAGAATCTGCATTTGCTGCAGCATTAAGTCCGTTACTTGGAGTAAAAATACTCGCCTGTTTAGAGAATTTATATGGGGCGCTGACAGCAACAATAGCACCGCTATTATCAGTGACAGCTGCGTACACTTCATGTTCTCCGTCCTCAAGTTCCTTTTCAAAAGTATAGCTAAACGAACCTTTGTCGTCAGTTCGTACGGTGGTGATGTTTGGGCTACTAAACACATAGAGTGTCACATAGCTATTTGGAAGTGCTGTGCCGTGAATTTCAGCTTGCACAATCGATTCTGAGTCTGAAAGATGATTTACCAGCGGCTGCACAGAGTCAATCTGAAGAGAGTCGTCACGGACAAGACCAAGGACGTTTTGGGGCAACTCGTAGTTGATGACTGTCTCACCCAGAGGACTTCGCGGATCGAAGCCGCGCATAATTTCTATACCGTCTGTAACACCGTCGTTGTCTGTGTCGGCTTGTTCTGGGTTTGTGTGGTAAAGGTTACGTTCGTCAAAGTCAGAAATACCGTCCTTATCGTAGTCCAATCTAATATCCTCACTTCCAGCTGATCGCCTCAGCTCTTCAAAAGTTGCAATGCGCTTTTTAATAGTCTCAAGTCGAGCATCAAATTCTTGGCTGATGTTATCTGCGAGGTAATTTTTGGACGAATCGTTGAGTACTTCAAGAAGAATACTATCCTTTAATTTAAAGAGCTCATCGAGCGCTGTTTTTACCAGAAGCTCGTCTCCAGACTGCACCGCCACTGAATAGCGCTTCAAAATATCATTAAGCTGCTGATTATACTGAGCAAAAATCGCGTCCGCTTCCACTGCAACTTCCCCACTCGAAGATTCAGAAGTTGATGCTTCAGCAAATGAGTAGTCCGAAAATGTGCGCACTGGAGTGGCCACATCCTCAATTGTCTGTCCTTCGTCAAGCGGCTCGGAACCATCATTAACTTCTGCCATAGTAAAGTCAGCGATGTTTGTAATGCGAACATTTACAGAATTGCTTTCATGGAAGGTGTCGTCTATACGAGTCCGAGCAAAAAGCTCATAGTCACCATTAGGGACATTTATAGTGTTGAAGAAATAGTACCAGTCGTCTGACTTTCTTTCCGCTAAACCAAGAAAACGTGCGTTTATTGAGCGAACCGGCCGGACATAAATTTCTACAAAGCGCGCGTCTTTAGGGGCTCCAATTTTTATTGTTTTTTGTCCTGAAAGGTCTGCATCGGCAATAAGCTGCATACTCGAATGAACTTCGGTCAGGTGTTTAGTAGTTGATGCGACGACAGTTTCCGGCTCAGATGAGATTTCACTGCTTTCGGCAAGTTCTGTGGACGAAGATGCTGTAGAGGTCGCCTGAGTATCCCCAACGGGCTGTGGTACAGAGAATTCTCCCAATTCATATGTATATCGGCCTATACCACCTTCAGCCTCAGCCATCGCCTTCACTACATATTTACCAGGTTTTAGGGTATTTGCTTCAATGGTGTAGCGACGAGTGCCCGGGACTAATTCGTCAACCGTAGTATCGGTTTGAGTGGCGTCGTCAAGTGAAAATATCTTTACTGCAACATTCTTAACGTGAGTGAGAGAAAAAGTATATTGAGCGTTGGACGAAAGTTCGGTCGGAATTCTCTCAATAAGTGTAAAGAGGGGTGTGTTGAAATTTTCCTTTACTTCGTAAGCCATTCCAGTTGTAGAACCAGCTGATTGTAGTACTGCCGCTGACTGCATCGCGGTCGGTGGTAGAACGCCAGAAAAGGAGAGTGCCAGATACGAACCTAACACTACAAAGCAAACACCTGAAACATAGGCTATGTGCTGCGCAGGTTTTTCAAAGTCATGGAGTGCTTGTTGTAAAATAGCGAGCGCTTTTTCGCGAGCACGGATACTCATTGTAGATGGCAGCTGTACTGCAAATTCTCTTTTTCGGAAAAGATCTGGCGATACTGAATTTTTTGCTTTTCTAGTTAAACTTTTACTTTTTGCTGAATCAGCAGGAGCTTTGTGTAAGGTGCGTCTTGTCTCGGCCTTTTTTATTGGAAGAACCAAAACAACAGGCTTACTTACGACAGAGGTTGTCTTTGTTAACTTTGGTTTCTTGGCAGTAGTGACATGAAGGGCTTCTGAGATTATCTTCATCCGGGTAGCGGGTGCCTTTTTAGACGCGGTGGCGACAATACGCTTTACCGCTCTTTTCCTGGCTGCTTCCCCCTTTACTTTGTCTGGCTTCAACGAAGCTAGACTCGGTTTTGGCTGAGTACCCTCCAAAGACACCTTCCTTTTAGGCATGCAAAGATTATAACGTACAAGTAGAGTAAATCAGCCGGAGGCCTGTCGATAAATACACATTAGGCCGTAAGTTCTTCAATTGATTCAATTAAAACAGATAAATCTGTCATCGCTTTAACAAAAAACCGGTCGGCGCCAAGCTCAAAAACCTTCTGCTTGTCTTCCTGAGCGTCTCGGTTGGAGAACACAATCACAGGAAGTGACTTAAGCGTTGCATCTGCTTTGAGTTCTGCGAGAATTTCAAACCCATTTTTAATGGGAAGCATCAAGTCTAGAATTACCACATCTGGTTTGTAGGCTTTTATTTTACTTATAGCATCAGCTCCGGTAGCAGTTATTTCGTGAGGAAATGATGAACTAGTAAGCTTTGCGTCAAGTAAGTTGCGGAGCAATGAGTCGTCTTCCACTACAAAAACTCGTTTTCCTTTGATAGTGACATCAGGAACGTCTTCAGAAAGATCAAAAATATATGGTGCCGAGTAGTTGTCAGCTTGTCCAAAGATGAGCTTCATTTTCTTTACAATCGACTCGATTGGTTCTCGAGTAGTGATGTAGTCGGCCGCTCCCATCATAAGAGCTTGTTGTATCTTTGTTTCGTCATCGCTTACTAAAGCGAAAATTGGGATCTCCTTGATAAACTTAGAGCCTTCAAGGGAACTCATGAGCGACGAGCAAGGGTCGCCATCATGAAGATGGTTAAGAAGTATGATGTCAATTTTCTTGGTAGCTAAGTCAGCTGCTGTAGTAGTACCGCACGCTGCAGTCAAAATATTTACTCGATGTTCCTTAAGAACAGATTCTAATTCAACAATTTGACGATTTTCGTCACCAATAATGAGTATGTTCTTGTCGGCTAATACGGACATGCTTTCATTCTAACACCAAGACAACAGGGCTTTAAGCACAACTCACACCGCTATTTCTTCTTTGATTTTTCAAAATACGCAATTTCATCACGAATAATCGCCGCTGTCTCAAAATCAAGAATAGCAACCGCCTCTTCCATCTGTTGCCGTTTTTCTTTAAGAACTTTAATCGGATTTTTCTTGAATAATTCAACGTCTATTTTAAGTAGCGTGTCGACAGTTTCGTCATGTTCGGTGCGCATTTGATCGGTAATCGACCTAATTTCCTTAGCGATAGTGGTGGGTGTGATACCGTTTGCAGTGTTGTAGGCGATTTGCCTGTCACGGCGACGGTTTGTTTCGCCAATGGCGTATTCTAGGGCTTTAGTCATTTCGTCTGCATAAAGTACTACCCTACCATTTACATTTCTTGCGGCGCGGCCGATGGTCTGGATAAGCGCAGTTTCGCTGCGCAGGAAGCCGGCTTTGTCAGCGTCAAGAATGGCTACGAGCTCCACCTCAGGGAGGTCGAGTCCTTCACGAAGTAAGTTCACCCCTACCAGACAGTCGAATTTCCCTCGTCGGAAATCTGTCAAAATTTCTATTCGCTCAATCGTATCGACATCGCTGTGAATATACTTTGTATTGATGCCTTTTTCAGTAAGAAAATCAGTCAGGTCTTCGGCCATCCGTTTGGTGAGTGTCGTTACAAGTACACGGGCACCGCCCTTAATCACTTTGATTGACTCATCAATAAAGTCTTTTACCTGCCCCGGATAGCCGTCTTTTTCTACAATTGGTCTAACGTCAATAATCGGATCTACCAGCCCTGTTGGGCGAATGATTTGCTCTATCGGTTTCAGGTTTTCTTCAATTAGCATCGCCATCTCATACTTACCAGGAGTCGCAGTAGTGTAGATTTGCTGCCCAACACGTTCTTCAAACTCAGCAAATTTTAATGGACGATTATCAACAGCACTGGGTAGGCGGAATCCAAATTCGACCAAAGTATCCTTTCGTGAGCGGTCGCCCGCGAACATGCCGTTAATCTGCGGAACGGTTACGTGAGATTCATCAATAATAGTGAGGAAATCTGGTGACCCGTCTTCGTTGTGTGGAAAGTATGACAAAAGCGTATACGGCGCTTCACCGGATTTGCGTCGGTCAAAGTGACGTGAGTAATTTTCGATACCGTTACAATAGCCAACCTCACGAATCATCGCGATGTCGTATTCGGTACGGCGGCGCAGGCGTTCTGCCTCGAGCAGCTTCCCTTCCTTTTTAAATTTCTTAAGTTGAATCTCAAGCTCAAGTTTAATGTCTTCAACAGCCACCTTTCTTTCATCTTCCGGCGTCACAAAGTGTTTTGCTGGAAAAAGGAAAAAGGTTTCTGGCTCGCTTATAATCGCGCGGGTTACTGGATCGATTTTAGTAATCGAAGAAATTTTGTTTCCGGAAAAACCCAAACGGAAAATCACTCGCTCGTTGGTTGGCATTACTTCAATCGTATTTCCCACAGCGCGGAAATGCGCCGGAGTAAGGTCTGCATTGGTGCGCTCAAAATATAGATCAACTAATACACGTAGCATGTCCGACCGAGTAGTTTCAAAGCCGCGTTCAATTTTAAGATGCTTCTTAAGGTATTCAGCTGGGGCTCCCAAACCATAGATACATGATACAGACGCTACAATAATTACATCATCGCGAGTAAGAAGTGCCTGGGTTGAAGCGTGACGCAAACGGTCTATTTCTTCATTGATTTGTGACTCCTTTTCGATATACGTGTCACTATTTGGCATGTAGGCCTCAGGTTGATAGTAGTCGTAGTAGGAAACAAAGTAATGTACGGCGTTATTGGGAAAGAAATCACGATACTCCTGTGCCAACTGGGCAGCCAAGGTCTTATTGTGAGCAATCACCAAAGTCGGCTTTTGAATTTGCTGAATAACATTTGCAGCTGTAAAGGTCTTTCCTGAGCCGGTCACGCCTAAAAGAGTCTGGCGCAGATTGCCAGCTTTAATGCCTGCAACCAAAGCTTTAATCGCTTGCGGTTGGTCTCCGGCTGGGGTTTTTTCGGTTGAGATTTCGAATTTCACTTTGTGAGTATACCGTATTTTGAATATAGAAAAAGCGGGACGAATTGTATTCATCCCGCTACGTTAGTTCATTCGGTGGCTGAAGCGACCA
This sequence comes from Minisyncoccota bacterium, assembly GCA_043786195.1. Classification (GTDB taxonomy): domain Bacteria; phylum Patescibacteriota; class Minisyncoccia; order Phycocordibacterales; family UBA918; genus OLB19. The sequence continues at coordinate 6,104 of JAYVWI010000046.1, read as the reverse complement.
CCGGCTCTTTCTTCCACGAAGCCACGATTTCGTTGATGGCCGCTTCCATCTCGTGAATGAGCACGATTTGAGCTTCGGCAATCGAAAGGTAGAAGTCTTGCGTTTCCTGCACCTTCCGCTTTTGCTTTGCAAGTGGCGTATCCCACAATGTGAGCAGATTGTGAAGCCTGTCGCAAAGCTTGATCAGGAGCGCCATTCTCGGCGCCTGACCAAGGGTCTGGTGATAAGCGCGGTTGCGGGCTTCCTTATTGCCACCAAATCTATCAAGGCTGGGTTTTGAGACCCACCAGACATATTCTGCGACTGTTTGGCTAAATTCAACCGCCAGACGCTCCTGGTTCCAACCTGAGATATCCTCGACGATGTCGTGAAGTAGTGCGGCAGCGATGGCGTTGGCGTCACGCACACGCAGATAGACCATGAGAATAAGTGCCACTGCGCGCAGATGCTCAAAGTACCGCTCACCATTCTCGCGTTCTATCTCACGAAACGCGTCCTTTGCTGTGCTATACGCCTGCTCAATCAGACGATAGTCGGCGTTTCCTTTCGGGAAAAACCGGTCGACGACTTGGAAGAATGCCTCGCGGCTATTCCTCTCTGTAAAGATCTTTCTGACTTTTTCCAGCATTTCCCGTCTCCTCTTATGACTGGTTCAGAGTTGCTCTGATTATGTATTTTAAATTAGTTTTGTCAAGAAATTGAGCTTTATACTAAGACTTAGTTCATTTGCCCATATTTACAGTTGACCAGTATCTACTGGTGGTGCTTGAAGAATATTTTAAATTGACGATGTAGCAGGAGACTCTTGTTGCACTGATGGTTCCGGAACAGGTTCGACAAGTACTGAATCAGGAGGTGTCAGAGGTGGTTCATTACTGCTTGTATCTTGGGTACTACTGCCAGTATTTGAAGTTGCATCTTGTCCAATTTGTGGAACAGTTACCCTTGTCCCATCGTTGGTGGTTATAGTAAAAGCCTTTTTCTCTTCCTCTATTCGCTTACGCTCCGCACGGTGTGCAGCCTCTTGTTCTGAAGTAAGTGGAACATACGGAATTACAGGATCATAGTCTGAGAAGGTTTCTAAGTCTGGGTCAAGAAATTGACCCACTAGACCACTGTACTTAGTAGCGACGACTTTTGGTGTGATCCCGTTCATTCGTTCTCGGCTTTGTTCCTCTTTCAATTTCTTTACTTCTCCTGCATGCGCTTCGCCAAGTTCGGTACTTATATAGAGCCCAAGGTCTTGTCCTATAATTGTACTTTTTTGCACCTCAAAAACCTTGGTTTTTGTGACTGGCTGGATGACACCATCTTGCACATCTATTGTCGTCAACTGATACTCCACGAAGTACGTTTCGCTATTCTCACTTATTGAATTAATAAATATCTCAACAGTACTGTCAGTAATAGTGCTTGTGAGTAGATATGAATTGTCCACTGATGCAAGCACGCTTTGCGAACTCACCACTGCACCCCTCGCTTCTGGACTAGCGGCAAAGGTCGCACCTGCGCCCAAAAATAGTACCCCGAACAATAGTGGAATGGTGTTGTTGTAAAGAAGGAAATGTTCGAATTTTTTCATAAAGAAATTATAGCAAATCTAAAATGGAAACCACTGGTCCATAGAAAATGAGCCTGTGGTATATGTTACGTCTAGTTTTGGGTCCTGAGATGTACCGGTGGTATCTGCACTAGCGTAAACTACACTATTTATCGAACCGTCTACTGGCTGCGTATTGCTGATATCTTCGGCTATTCTGAGACCAAACTTTGTGATACTGGTCTTCGAAATATTTCCTAGTCCGGTTGAATTTAATGTTATGGTCTTATATGCACTGGTAGTAAGAGTTGAAAGGGATACACCGGTGGCCTGAAGGGTTGTGCCAACGTTGCCCCAATCTCCTGTAACTATAGCTGTATTAGAAGCTGGTGTCGTCGTAATAACACTTAGTGCATCACCACTGCCGGGATTAACATTAGTAACGGTAATAACATAAACTGATAGGGTCACGGAAGAAATAGTTGCGGCTGTAGTGAGGCTGGAGGTATCGAAGAGTAAAAAAGTCCTCCCTATGTTACCGTTGTAATTTCCTGTTCGGGGCACAACAATAAGACTAGCTCGTACCTCATCATTGGTTGTATTATCGGTAGCGCTTAGAGTCGCACCTGCACGAGCATTAGTCCACGCGTCGCTTCCGAGAAGATTTCCAGAGCTAAGTGAGTTTATAGCTCCATCCACACTAGTAGTTTCCACGTCTGGGTTAGGGTAGAAGGTGGAAACAGTAGCAAATACTGGTTTAATACCGAAAAGCGCACTTAAGACTTTTTCGCTGAACTCCCGTCTTTCGACGTGTGGTATTGCACCCGACATTGAGAATACTTCTTGTGTTGTAGTGGCATATTCAATCTGTCGCCATGTTCCTTTGTCCTTGTAAAACTGTGGGCCGGCAGTAAAGGTGGTTTTGAGTTTTTCATTCAGAGCACCGTCTTTAGCTTTAAATGTCTCTAGTACTACAGTTTGAGAATTATTTGTTCTTCTCGTAACGTCTTCATTGGGAATGGCTGCGACCTCGTCTGCAAGATAAGCGTATTTTATTTCGTTTCTTCCTTTAGCACTTTTGTAGGCTTTACTTTGTATAATTTCTTCTGGAGGAGCTTTCAGTTGCAACTGAAATGGTACTTCATTTTTATGCTGTGATTCTTTATATGTATCATAAATCCAAAATCCAGCAAAAGCTAAAACCGCAGCAAAAACCAGAGCTGCAATAATTTTAATTGCGAATATAAGTTTTGAAGATTGCATATTATAAGTCCAAATAATGCTCACTATTTTTACCAAATTTACACTCATCAAAATAAATCTTGGCTAGTCGCTTATGATCTATACTATTTATGGAGTGGCTTTCAGTAAAAGGAATATACGGGTTGTACGGTAGGATTGAGTCAGAGGCGATAAAGATATTGTCATCCGTTTGATATACATGAGCAAATACTCTGTTCAAAGTATTATAAATAATATCGTTATACTCTTCACTTTTGCAACGATTCACCCAAAGGCCAAAGACGCCACCGCTCGTGAGTGAACGCTTTATTTCAGTAAATGCCTCTAGGGTATACAAATTAGACGAATGGATTACCGCGGGCTCTTCGACATCTATAATTACTGCATCGTACTTACGGGTGGTGTTGTGGAGGTAGTTAAGTCCTTCATCCTGAATTAAGTTAATATGCGGATTTTCAAGCAGCGTGCTTTGCAATCGATTTACTTCTACTACGACGGGGTTTATTTCTACCACATCGACCGGTGCTGTGGTTTTAGTAAGGATAGATGACAAGGTTAGTCCGCAACCTAGGCCCACATTGAGAACATGAGCGTCCGGAGCAGACACATTATCAAATACATATTGGACGATTTTACGCTCACTGGTATCGCTTGGGTACGCCCAGGAACATTGGTCACGGCCATCAATGTATAGTGTTTGATTCTCCAATACGACTTCACCGTAGGGTGAAGATTTGCTAAAAGAAATATTTTGCTGATTGACTGTTTGTACAACCTGCGTTTTGGGAATAATTAAATAGAGCAAAACAGCAACCAACAAAACAGCAACCTTGCCTCTTCTGCCCAACATCAACAGAGAGGCACCGAAGCTCATACCTACGGCAACATAAATAGTAGTAGTGTTGCCAAAAGAAGGAATCAGGTAAAACCCTGCGACGAGTGACCCACCAGCTGCTCCTACCAAATCCACAAAGTAGATAAAGCTATTTTTCTGTTCGTCTCCTACTAGACTTATCGTCAGCGGGAAAATGACTCCCAGTGCCAAAGTGGGAACCAAAAGCAGTAGACTACTTACGACAAAAATGCCGAGTGTATGGATATTTGGAACTATGTCGGTTATATGAGCAAACACTAAAAAGCCATATACTCCAATCAATAGTTGTAAAATCCCAAATACAGTTTGTTGATTTTTAATTTTTTTCTGAAACCGATAGTACAACAGCGAACCTCCGGCCAATCCAAGTAAAAAAGTGCTGAGCACTGTTGCCACTGAATACGTACTCTCAACAAAGAAATATAGAAGTATCTTTGAAGCTACAACCTCATAAATGAGCGCAGTGGCCGCAGAGAGGGCGAGAGCAATATAGAGTACGAGGTTTTTGGTATGCATGCAGTGTAGTCAGTATTAGAAGTTGAGACTTGATTGACCGTAGTAGGTGGTTCCTGAATAAAGGAATGAGAAGACGTCACATTTTGTATTAGTAGAAGTAGGTGTCGGCGCTGTACCTCCAGCCCACTTGATAGTCGGAGTCCAAGTGATGGTGTGAGCACCTCCGTAACAAACTACAAGGCGGAGTGTCTGGCCAGCTGTAGCGTTGGAGAAGTCAAAAGTCATATTTCCAGTACTACTATTAACTCGCTGCTGGTTACCTTGGTCCCAGTTTACTGTAATAGCGCCAGTCGTGCCTAGTGTGTATTCTTCAGAAACAATCGCTCCTTCAGCGGTGACGTTACCAGTACCGTTTGGTGTTGAAGCACAAGCACTTCCTACACAAACCGCGAGGTTATCGTCAGGCATAGAAGCATTTCCGTTAGCATCAATCGTAATACCCTCGTCACCGCCATCTCCACTGTAGTAATTGGAGCCAATAGCGATATTAGCAACACTACCTGAAAGCGTAAAGGTAGAAGAAAATGTTGCTGCTGCTGCATTTAGTGTTCCTGTAAATGTCGGCGAGACCGAGAAGACCGCACTACCTGTACCTGTCTCGTCGGTGAGTGCTGCGATAAGATTTGCACTTGATGGTGTGCCCAAGAAAGTAGCTACACCAGTACCAAGCCCTGAGACACCCGTGCCAATTGGGAGACCAGTGGCATTAGTGAGCGTCCCTGAAGATGGAATGCCTAGAGCAGGGGTAGTGAACGAAGGAGATGTGCTAAAAACAAGTGCTCCCGTCCCTGTTTCGTCAGTAAGTGCAGTGATAAGGTTGGTGGAGTTTGGGGTACTAAGCCAAGTAGCCACACCAGCGCCAAGACCTGAGACGCCAGTACTGATTGGGAGGCCGGTTCCTGAGGTGAGGGTGACAGCTGATGGTGTGCCGAGGTTTGGGGTGGTGAAGATGGGGCTGGTAGTGTATGCGACAACACCAGTACCTGATTCATCTGAAAGGACAGTCGCTAAGTTGGCTGAGGTGTCGGTGCCAAAATATGTTGAAGAGAGGCCGGTGATTTTTCCAGCGGCGGTGATGAGGGCGATGTTGCTGGTACCGAATTCAGCTGAACCTTGGACGTCGAGTTTGGCGGTTGGGGTGGTGGTGCCGATACCGAGGTTGCCGGCAGTGTCAAAGGTTGCACGGTCTACATCATTGGTACGAATTACAAATTTATTGTTTGTAAAGGTACCAACGTATCCTCCGAGGCCGTTGAATGAGAAGAATTGACTTTTAATAGTTCCGTCTACACTCTTTGCGAAGATGCGGCTATCAGTGCCACCTCCACCGACAAGTAGGTTTCCTACGACTGAAAGTTTCTCTTGTGCAGTAGTAGTACCAATACCTATAGAGCCACCTATGGCGGTCAATGTCTCAAGATTATTTGAGTAGAGATGAAGCTTGCTTCCAGAACCGGAATTGTATCCCAGGTATAGATCACGATCTGTACCATTTCTAGTGTTTTGTATCACGCGCATGTTTGCGTAAAGATCAGAAGTAGAAAGATCAAGTCCAACATTCCCTGCCGTGCCGGAAATCACGAGCTTTGCGTTTGGAGACGTGCTGCCAATACCTACATTACCTGCCGAGGTAATACGCATTTTTTCAGCCCAGGTGCTAGCGGTAGTGTTCACCGAAAAAGACAAGGATGGTGTGCCGTTGTTAAATGCTTCTGAAATACCCTGGTACCAAGCACCGCCCTGAGAAAACACCATTCTTGCTTCAGATGTAGTTGGCCCAGAATCAGTATTGTTAAAATTAGCGGCAATAACCGGACCGGTACCGCCAGTGTTCACAGAAAGAGTTCCTGAAAGTGTCGGTGATGCAGCAAAGACAGCGGCTCCAGTACCCGTCTCATCTGTGAGGGCAGTTAGGAGGTTAGATGAAGTGAA
>JAYVWI010000045.1:0-4513 GCA_043786195.1 Minisyncoccota bacterium | reverse complement strand
CCACCGCTTCAGGTGACGTCATGCGTGAAAGTATTGCTGTTGGCGGCACCACCTTCCAAAATTTTGCTGACACTGACGGCCACGCTGGTAACTTCACCGCGTACCTCAAGATCTTCGGCAAGCAAGGCGAATCCTGCTCGCGCTGTGGCGCCATTATTATAAAGATTCGCTGCGCCGGTCGAGGCACTCACTACTGCCCCGGTTGTCAAAAGTAGCTATACTATCCCTAATGAAATTTTCTCTTGAATCGTCATGGAAAAAAGTGTTGGCCGAAGAACTTGCCAAACCCTACTTTGTCGACCTGTCCAATAAAGTGAATGAAGCGTATTTAGGCGGGGTAGTATTTCCAGCACCAAAGCTGATATTTAATGCACTTGAACTCTGCCCTTTTAATGACGTCCGCGTGGTTATTATCGGACAAGATCCTTATCATGGCGTCGGCCAGGCACACGGTCTCTCCTTTTCAGTACCTGATGGAGTAAAGATTCCTCCGTCACTGAAAAATATTTATAAAGAAATCGCAAGTGACCTAAAGACTCCAATTCCTACTTCAGGCAATCTCGAACGATGGACAAAACAAGGTGTCTTACTCCTCAACGCTACCCTCACCGTACACTGTGGTCAGCCTGGTTCGCACCAAGGACTTGGCTGGGAGACATTCACTGACGCGATAATTAAAGAAGTTTCTAATCAAAAAGAACGCGTTGTCTTTCTTCTGTGGGGTAACTACGCTCGTGCGAAGAAATCTTTGATTGATTCATCGAGACACCTCACTCTTGAAGCGCCTCACCCATCACCATTTTCTGCCTACACTGGTTTTTTTGGTTGCAAACACTTCAGTCAAACTAACGCCTATCTCAAAAAATATGGCACACCAGAAATAAACTGGTAAACTGGTAATTATGTACAAAAAAGTAATTATCGCGATAGTCGTTATTCTGCTTGGGATATTTTCGTTTCGCTTTTATCAAGCCAGTCAAATGCACGACCGCTATGACACCGATGTGCACGTTCACTCTGACTTTGCCATTTATGTACTCGATAAACGACTTGACTTAACCAGTGATAAATACCAATCTTCTCTCAAAAGTGAGAAAGACAAAAATATCCACATCCACGACGGCAACGACCACGTACTACATCGCCACGCCGAAGGAATTACTTTTGCCCACTTCCTCAAGTCAATTGGCTTTACACTTACGGGCGACTGCTTCACCACGGACACAGGCACGACTACGTGTTCAGACGAAACCAATGAAGTCTCAATATACGTAAACGGTCAAAGGCAGACAGCCCCCACCTCGTATATCAACCAAGAACGTGACCGAATCCTTTTGTATGTAGGACTACGCAATAATTCCAACCTGCAGACTTACCTCGATACTGTAACTGACGAAGCTTGTATCCCAAGCGGCACCTGCCCGGAGCGTGGTCAGCCTGTGGTCGAAACCTGTGGTCTTACCTGCGACCTAAAAGTCACCTATGTCGACCACTCCATCAAAGAAATTCTGACCTACGTTTTCCTAAATCACTTCTAGAAACCAGGATCGAAAAAAGCCGGCACGCAGTGCCGGCTTTTTCTTTACACCACTCCTGGGAAGAAGTCTTTCTTTATATGGCTGTATGGAATACCCATATCTCGCAAGAGCGTGCTATAAGCACCGACCATGCCTGGCGGGCCGGAGATGTACCAGGTGCGTTCGAGGAAGTCTGGAGTGCGGCGAGTAATCATTTCGGCGGTAACATATCCTGTTTCAACCGGCGCAGGAAGCGTCTCTTTTGCAACAACGTTGATTACCGAGAACCGAAATTTTTGTGCTGCTTCATTGAAAATATCCTGATAGGCAATATCTTCGCGAGTGTTGTTGCAATAGTACAGCACGGTATCGTGGCGCTTATCACTATCAATCATATATTTTATATGACTTCGAAATGGAGTCACACCGATTCCGCCGGCAATAAAACCTAGTTTTACTTCTGGGCTTTTAGGAAGCACAAAATCACCAGCCAATTGACTCGCAATCACTGTTTGGTTCACATCGAGTGATGCTAGTGCGTTTTTGTACGAGCTCGGAGTTCCCATAATCTTCATTGCAACTCGTACTTTTTCTTCAGTTGGTGACGACGCAATGGTGAAGTATCGTCGTGGACCTTTGCTATCAGACGGCTTATGAGGAAGCATCCATTCGAGATATTGCCCGGCTTCAAAAGTAAATCCGTAGGTTTTTTTGAATACAAATTCGTACGTGTCTTTTGCCACAATAAGTTTCTCTTCAAGTACTAGAGTGAGCTTTTGTCTAAGACGCCACGGCAGCATCAGTACATTAGCAACCACCAGAGCAAACTCCGGCGTGATAGCAATAAAAGAAGCAAACATCGCAGTGTTTGAAAGAAATCCGACCAACCCGCCATATAAAAACTGTGCGTCTTTTTTAGCTGGCATAGTAAACGGTTCGGTCAGCATGAAGAAGGCCAGAAAGAGCGTCGGCCATGACATGAAGAATGTCTTGAGCGCTGCGGGGACAGCGTCACCATAACTCACTGCCTGCGTCACATAAAGTACGAGACTTACACTAACCAGACCGAAGACCGGCACCCACTTACGTACTTTCATAACTACTAAAATACCGAGCACAACCAGTGGTACAAAAAGAACCGGATTCCCTGCCCACCAACCAAAGGTGTAGAGCCCCGTCATACTCAGTGCCGCAGCTCCCAGCGCCGCAGGATTCATAAAGTGTTGCTTCTTGTACGCAAAGACATACTTGGAAGCAATACCAATCGCTACCGCTGCGACAAGTGGCCAAGTCTTAAAAATGTCCTGCTCCGGAAGAGCCAAGAAAAATAAAATAAAAGCAGTGATTACTGCTGATTCTTGATTGGCTGGAATTCTTAACACCCAAGCCAGAGTAATATTTAAAAGAAGCGCGACGAGAAGTGCGAGAGCGAGTGAAAAAATCTGACTGAGTCCTCCGTACGGAAGCAGTCCTGCAAAGCCACATACAATAGAGATAAGGGCGAGTGTTCCGAGTGAACCAGAGACCAAACGATACATGCCAATGTTATCGACGAATTTTTGCACGAAAGCGTACGGTTTTGAAATTATTTTAAGCATGTGGCGTACAACTTATTTAGTAATGATTAATAGGTGTATTATCATGTACTACGGTTACTTATCTTTATAATTTCATCATCTTATCATGCCATACATTATTGCAGTGATAGCACTTGTGGTTGCTAGTGTTGGCTTTACCCTTTTTCAATCATCAAATAATCCCGTCGCGGACATCCAGTCTGAGCCGATTGTAATGGGGGTCTCAAATGACACAAGTGCTCCCACTCCGACAGATGCTGCCCGACCGGTGAACACAGGAACACCAAATACCGCTTTGGAGAATACTCCAACGGTGCCGCCACCAACAAAAACTCCGTCGACACCTACCCCACAACCAACTCCGACACCTACTCCTGTCCCGGTAAATACTCCTCGCTTCAAAAACGCTACCTACCGTGCCCAATCAAGTTATCGCACACCTGGTGGTAGCTACCAGATGCAAGTGACACTTACTGTTGCCAACGATAAAATCACTGCCGCTGATGTCGCCTTTGACGGTCGTGGAGCAAACGATGGGTACTCGAGATCATTTAGTGACTCTTACCAAAGCAAAGTTATTGGACAAAGCTTAGAAACAGTACACCCTTCACGCGTCGGCGGTGCATCATTGACCACTAACGCCTTTAACAACGCACTTACCAGCATCAAGACACAAGCCTCCTAATAAGTCACTTTTAAAAGTAAAGTAAACTGTATTACAATACTGTCTAATAAATCATCACACATACACATGCCTTACATCATCACCATTTTAGTTGCGGTTGTACTTGGAGTCGGCTTTACTCTTTTCCAGTCAAACAAAACTGCTTCTGTCTCTGAACCTACACCAATCACCCAAAACACACCCACACCCACAAATGTAGTTGTAAACTTTAAAGACGGCACCTACAATGCAGACGCTACTTACAGGACTCCGGTGATGAGTAAATATAAAATAAACGTCGCATTGCAAGTCACGGACGGCGTCGTGACTAATTCAACCGCCACCTATGCAGATGGTGCTGAAAAAGACCCTAATGCAAAACACTTCGAAGAAGCTTACAAAGCTGAAGTGGTTGGCAAAAAGCTTAACGACATCAATCTCTCTCGTGTCGGTGGAGCTTCACTCACCACAGGAGCCTTCAATCAGGCTCTTACAGTAATCAAGACTCAAGCTCAATCATAAAGGCACATGAATCAACTTTCTCTCCAAGCTCTCGGAACAACATGGTGGATTGAGATTTTTGATAACACGGAAGAAAAAAAGCTCGATGGTGCCTATGGCACCATCGAGCTTTTTATTCGTACCTTTGAAGACAACTACTCCCGTTTTAAATCCGATTCACAGATTTCCATTCTCAATCGAGAGCGAGTATTGCACCATCCGACTGCGGAGTGCCGTGCACTTCTTACCTACGG
>JAYVWI010000044.1:0-3741 GCA_043786195.1 Minisyncoccota bacterium | reverse complement strand
TATTCTAGTTTTTACTCGGAGCTCTGGCTATAGCGAAGCCCTGGAAGAGGACTATTTTGCAAGTCCATTGTCTTTTTCTGATTATTTTGTTACATTACTCCGCAACAGGCTCATGACAGTCGGTCCTCGAGAGAGGGTAATGCGCAAGCGCCGGCCGAGGTCCAATCTATTTTAGTATTGGGGTCGAAGCCTAGGGTATGAACATTTCATGTTTGTGCCGTGGGTCTGTTTCAACTAATCGTTCAAAAATATTATGGCCATTACTAAAGCCAAGAAGGAAACCATTCTCGCGAAGCTCGAAGGAGTGAAGGGAGAAGCTGATTCAATCGTGTTCGTGAAGTTCCGCGGCCTCTCTGTTGCCAAGACAACAGCGATGCGTGAAGAACTTCGTCAAAAGGGCGTTGGCTACTTTGTAGCAAAAAAGACTCTTATGAAGCGTACGTTTGGTGAAGCGTTTGAAGGCGAAATGCCACAACTCGACGGCGAAATCGCCGTTGCGTACAGTACTGACGCTCTTGCGCCAGCCCAAAACATCAAAGAATTCGCTCTTAAGAACAAGGACAACATTTCGATTGTTGGTGGAGTATTCCAAGGTGTATTCAAGAATCAGGCAGAAATGACTGAGATCGCATCTATCCCACCACTCCAAGTTCTCCGCGGTATGTTTGCACAACTTATCAACTCACCACGTCAGCGTTTCGCTGTTGTATTGAGCAAGGTAGCTGAGAAGCAAGCCTAAGTAGGCACTCTGAAATTAAATGAGCAAACGAGCGCAAAGCGCGACTATTGCGAATTTATGCAGGCGCTTAAGATATTTTGACCTCCAAGGGAAAAATAGCTTGCAGCGAGCTGCCAAGGCAGTCCAATGCTAACGAATCTCTAAAAACCGAACATTAAATAAAAATTTATGACACAAGAACAAATTATCGAAGCTGTAGAAAAGATGACCGTTCTCGAGCTCAATACTCTCGTGAAGGCAATTGAAGAAAAGTGGGAAGTATCAGCGACTGCAGTAGCAGCAGCTGGCCCAGCAGCCGGTGGCGACGCAGCTGAAGAGAAGACTGAATTCGCAGTTGAACTCACTGAAGCAGGCCCTCAGAAGATCGCTGTTATCAAGGCAGTGAAGGAAGCTCTCTCACTCGGTCTTAAGGAAGCTAAGGATGCCGTAGACGGCGCTCCAGTAGTGCTTAAGGAAGGAATGAAGAAGGAAGACGCTGAAGCCCTCAAGGCTAAGCTCGAAGAAGCTGGCGCGAAGGTCACTCTCAAGTAAAGTGAACAACAGAGTTTTTGCCTAGCAAAAACGACAATTGTGAACTTTCGTCGCTCAGGAGCCTTCTGGCGAGTGAGTCGACGTCTTTACGGCAAAAGTAAAAAACAACCACTCGAAAAGGTGGTTGTTTTTTACGTGTTTCAAACACGCCCGACTTTTCCTGTCCAGACCTGTGGATTGTGTATCGGTGATATAATCGGGGGACTGATATGGCTGATCCGCTTTCTATTCTGTTTGGAAGTACTGCACGAGTAAAACTCCTCCGCTTCTTCCTCTTCAATCCTTCCAAGGAATTTATTTTTGATGACATCAGCAAGCGGGCACGACTGGTTCGTCGCACCGCTCGCACTGAGATATCTGCACTCGAAAGGGCAGGGGTAATTCGTCAAAAGAATGTCCTCATCGAAGTGCCAGGAAAGAAGAAAAAAATGAAGGCTATCGCGTACGCCCTCAATAAGGATTTTCAAGAACTCCAAGCGCTCCAGACGTTCCTCTTTGATACCGCACCGATAGATGGAAAAAATATCATGGCACACTTGCGCAAGGCAGGGCCACTGGACTTCGTCGGTATTGCTGGCGTTTTTGTCCGGGATTTTGAACAACGACTCGATCTTCTCGTAGCAATGAAAAAGTTTTCTCAAGTTAGTGTCGAAAAAGCGATTCGCTCACTTGAGGCTGAAGTAGGGATTGAGGTGCGCTTTGCGGCCATGTCTTCTGAAGACCTCATGTACCGCGTCGGCATGTACGACAAGCTCACCCGCGACTTCTTCGACTACGATCACAAAGTCCTCACCGATAAGATTGGCGTAAAGGACGAAGTAAAGAGCGCAATGTATCGAGCTTAAAAAACGACCCTCACGGGTCGTTTTTTCCTTCTCCCGAAGCCCAATTCACCGATAAATAACAGTATTTATCCTGGGGAAAACTATGTGTATAAGATACTGGACAAATATCCAGGTTAACCGCTTGACTTTTATTTGGTTTTCTATAGAATAGCCATCACGTATTTATGAGTTTTGAAAAGGAGTTAGCTTCGTAGCAAGACCTTCGCAGTAGCGATGTGGCTTGCCGCGAGATAGCGGCTTTTTTCTTCAAAATTCAAGGGGATACGCGATATTTGAAAATTCTCATATGTTGATTCCTACGAAAGTTTTTTCGTCGAGGGTTGCGTATGGGGGTTGTGTGGTTCAGCAAGACCACGCAATCGCATATTCTAGAGAAGACAGATTGATAAGGTCTGTCTTCGTAAGTCCTGCGCGTTCGACGCGCGTAGGCACGTTGTTGTGTATCCCTAGCAAGCGGATACGCGCAACACAGGTATACGTCTACCGGGTTAGAGTTTGAGTAAGGTGTAGCAACCCCTCAGGTCTTTTCGTCCCCGGTAGACAGTAAAATAATGCTACGAATCTTGTAGGGTTCGTAGCATAGTCCGGAGTAGTATCTCCGGACGACACTCAGAAATGTACAGCGGTGTACAAAACGTTTGCGTAGAAGAACGAGTCACCTTCGTGGTGTCCAACGTTCCCTACAAGAACAAAGGGTGTATGGTGGATACCTTGGTATCAAGAAGCGATGAAGGACGTGATATGGCTGCGATAAGTTTCGGCGAGGTGCCAAATAACCTTTGACCCGGAAATGTCCGAATGGGGAAACCCTCCTGTCAACGGCAGGAATCCTTGTATGAGGATGCGCACCTAGGGAAGTGAAACATCTCAGTACCTAGAGGAATAGAAAGCAAAACACGGGACTTTCTTTCTGATCAGATTTATCTTCGGATAAGCCATTATGATCAGGAAGAAGGTCCTTGCGATTCCCTTAGTAGCGGCGAGCGAAACGGGAACAGCCCAAACCATACGTATTTATATGTATGGGGTTGTAGGATGGAATTAGCATTTAGTTGCGAAGAGTTACAAAACAGATATATAGGAAAACGCGTTGGGAAGCGCGACCCCAGTAGGTAATAGTCCTGTATCCGAAATGTATCTGACTCTTTTGGTTCCACTCCTGAGTAGTTCGGGACATGAATAGCCCGAATGAATCCACCAGAACTAACTGGTAAGGCTAAATATTCTTGATGACCGATAGTGAACAAGTACCGTGAGGGAAAGGTGAAAAGAACCCCGGAGAGGGGAGTGAAATAGATTTGAAACCATACACCTACAAGGAGTCGGAGCCTCAATTTATTGGGGTGACGGCGTGCCTATTGAAGAATGAGCCGGCGAGTGTACCTTTATCCCAGTCTAAGTGGCAATCCCACGGAGGCACAGTGAAAGCGAGCGTGAATAGCGCGAATTATATGGGGTAGGGGTACGACCCGAAGCGGGATGAGCTTGCCATGAGCAGGGTGAAGCGACTGTAATAGGTCGTGGAGGCCCGAACCGGTTGGCCGTACAAAACCATCGGATGACTTGTGGTAAGGAGTGAAAAGCTTATCGAATTCCGTAATAGCTGGTTCTCTCCGAAACAGCTTT
>JAYVWI010000043.1:0-19505 GCA_043786195.1 Minisyncoccota bacterium | reverse complement strand
TGGTGAGGGTGAGGGCAGTTGGAGTACCAAGGTTTGGGGTGGTCAATACTGGTGAGGTGTTGAAGACTGCGACGCCGGTTCCGGTTTCGTCTGAAAGGATGGTAGCGAGGTTCGCTGACGTATCAGCTCCGAAGTAGGTACTGGAGAGACCAGTGATCTTTCCAGCTGAGGTAATGAGAGCGATGTTGCTGGTACCGAATTCAGCAGAGCCTTGGACGTCGAACTTAGCAGTTGGGGTGGTGGTCCCAAGACCAAAATTGCCAGAAGCATTAACTCTAAACCGCTCAACACCACCAGTTGATAAAGCCAAGGTGTCAGTGATAGGAGTCCAGAAGCCAGTATCGATATCGTTTTGGAAGGAATAGGCTGGCGCTCCGACAATTCCGTTTTCGAGACGAGCATAACCCAATGAGCTGATGTACGAAGCGCCGGCTAGACTAAGGGTGCCACTGACGTCAATATCGGCAGCGGTTAGGGTGCCGGTGAAGGTTGGTGAAGCTGAGAAGACTACATTTCCGGTGCCGGTTTCGTTGGTAAGAGCATCAGATAAATTGACTGAGGTTAATCCACCAGTATCAAGACTAGCTACTCCAGAAGCGTAGCTAAAGAAACCATGATCACCATTGGCAATCTCAGCGGCTGAGATGTCGGTACCAAGCGTGGTGGTGAGTGAGTTGCCAGACATCGCAAGACCAGTGCCGGTGAAGTCAGTAATCCGATCGCCACCGAGGTAGAGGCTGGTACCAGTGGCATTAAGGAATGAAAGCTTTGAAACGGTTGATGAAGCAGTTGAAAGGAGACCACCGTTGAAGGTGAGAAGTGAAGTTGCTGAGTTGGCAACGTCATTGCGCAGGAATGAAGAAGACGCAACACCACCGAGCTTGCGGGCTTCGAAAGCTGAGGGGACCGTACCGATGATTTTGCGAGGAGTCATTTCACTATCACTCTCGATGGTGACGCCGAGGTACAGCGGTTGATTGAAGTTGACTGATGAGAATGAAGTGACACTGCCGAGCATGACACTGAAGAGACCGCTCGTGACAGTGACTTTGTTGCCAGCATTGCGGGTTTCTGTCCAGATTGGTGAACCACCGGTACTGGTGGTGTATAGCTTAAAGACCATCGTGTATGTGCCGTTGGCGAGGGCGACGTTGGCGCTGTCAGTGAGCTTACCTTGGTAATTAATGGTGTATGAGGGCTCAGCAAACACTGAAGAAAATACCACTGCAAACATCCCTATCGTGATGATGAGATAGAGACTTAAGACCTTCACAAAAGACAACAAACTTCGTTGTGTCGGTCTGTTCATAATATGTCCACAAATTATACCTTTTTGGGGGATATAAAGCTTTAAAAAACCACCCTAAAAGGTGGGTATAACTTTTGAAAAATAAGCTTCCTTTAAGAGCTCTTTAGGATGTTTTCACGCAGTTTTTTTGTGAAGTTTACGATGTAGTAAAGATTGTGCAGAGAAGCTAAATGTGGGCCTAGCATTTCTCCCGAACGGAAGAGGTGCGCCAAGTAGGCCTTGGTGTAATTTTGACAGACGTAACAGTCGCAGGATTCATCTGGTTTGGAAAAATCTCTTTGATATTTTGTGTTAAAAAGATTTGTACGTCTGTGGCCCTCTCGAGTCATTTCGTAGATTGTCCCGGTGCGGGCGATTCGTGTCGGAGCTACGCAGTCGAAGGTGTCGCACCCGAGCGCGACACCTTCGACGATGTCTTCCGGCTCGCCAATACCAAGTAAGTGACGGGGTTTGTCGTCAGGTAGAATTTCATTTACAACGCGAATCGCTTCGCCAAGATCAGCCTTACTGAAACTTCCTCCAATACCAAAGCCGTCAAAGTCCATCGCCGCCAATACATTGGCACTTTCTTTACGTAAATCAAGATGTCGACCACCTTGTACGACGCCATAAAGCCCCTGCTTTTTAAGAGCAGAGTAGTTTTGCTTATGCGCCATAATACTGCGCTTTGCCCAGCGATGAGTGCGCTCCATTGCTTCTTTTTGGTACTCGTACGGCGCTGTCGGACTCGTGCATTCGTCAAAAGCAATGATGATATCTGCGCCGATATTGTGCTGAATATCAATCGAACGTTCAGCAGTAAACCGATGCATTGAACCGTCGATGTGCGAGGTAAAGGTCACTCCTTCTTCGTCGATAATGCAGAGTTTTCCATGTTCGCTGGCGAGTTCTTTGGAGTACACATTGAGTCCGTGGTACTGCTTTTTTGCCTCCTCAGTCACTTCCCCACTAGCAAATTTTGTGACCCCTTTTCCAAAGGCTGCGCCAAGTGAAAACACCTGAAAGCCACCACTGTCAGTGATAGTCGGCATGTCCCAATTGGCGAATTTATGCAGACCGCCAGCTTCCTTCACCACATCGTCTCCAGGCTGCAAGAAGAGGTGGTAGGTGTTGGCAAGCGCCACTTGATTGCCGACGTAGTCACGCATGTCTTCCGGCTTAATGCTTTTCACCGTCCCTTTCGTCCCCACCACAACAAAAGCCGGTGTCTCAATATCACCATGAGGAGTATGAATAACACCCGCCCGACCGAGAGTGCCGGGTTGGCGTTTGAGTATTTCGAAAGTAATCGGTCTGCCTGCCATATTTATTTGTCGGCACTTTAGCATAGAAAACAAAAAAGTGCCGCCCTCACGGGCGGCACTTTTTAAAATAGTCTATTTAATCTCAAGTAATTCAATAGCAAATACGAGAGTTGCGCCGCCAGGGATTGGACCGATGCCTTTTTCACCGTAAGCTTTGTCTGGAGGAATCACGAGGATACGCTGCCCGCCAACCTTCATGCCGACAAGACCTTCTTCCCAGCCTTTAATCACCCGTCCGCCACCAACGGTGAATTCAAATGGCTGACCTCGCTTCTTTGAATTATCAAATTCGGTTCCATCTTGTAGAGTTCCAATGTAGTGCACACTGACTGTGTCACCAATTTTTACCTCTGCACCTTCACCTACTTTTACATCATTGATTACCATATTTGTGAGATTACCACTTGTGTCTACTGACTTTTTAAGTGCGTCGGTTCTTTCCTTAGCGACATCCTTTCCGTCTCCTACAGTTATCACGCCACTTTGCGCAACGTTCGCTACTTGGCTACTGATCGGCAGCACAGCAAGATTAGTTTGCACCTGAGTAAGGTAGAGCGCTGTCGCCATGCACAGAATACTGATGCCGCCTCCAAAAATTTCGTATTTATTAAACATAAGGTCAATTTATCGCACCATAATAGCCATTTTTTGCGAAGTTGCAACCATGTCAGGTAATGGAATGACACCCTTTTTGATATCCAGCGCGAGTTTTGGGTCACTTATGGCTGCCAAGTCGCTTAAAAAGGCAACCTGTGTCTCTCTGGACATCACAGAAGGCTGTGAAAGATGGCCAAGACTGGTCACTGGGACAAGGCGCATTGCAGGCACTTCTGCACTCATATCGAGCGAGAGGACTAGTCCTTTTTGCACCTCAGGAGAAAAATACTGGTCAAAAATGTAGTTCCCCAAGGAATAGAAAACGACCACTCCGTTAATCATTCCGATGTCTTCGACCACATGTGGATGGTGTCCCACGATGAGGTCGGCACCTGCTTCTACTAGTGACGTTGCAAGTTCTTCTTGTACATAGCTGTGCTTTGTTTCGTACTCCGTTCCCCAATGAATGTACACAATCTGAATATCGCTTTTTCTACTAGCTTGAGCTAAAACCCTTTTTACATCATCTTGATCGGGCAGGTGCTCACTGGCATTAATGGCGACGAGTGCAATTCTTTCGTCTTCAGTATCGATATACGATATCGAATCTTTATCAATCGCTTCACCATTTCCAAATGAAACGAGCTTGTGTTTTTTAAGTTGTTCGGTGGCGTTTTGATATCCGTCTTGTCCGTAGTCAAAACTGTGATTATTGGCGAGTGAAAGATGCGTAAATCCTGCCTCTTTTAGGCCAGTCAAAAATGTCGGGTCGACCGAAAAATTCATTTCAAGTGCTTCTGTAGAAATATGAGCGCTCGGCATCGCTGATTCAAAATTACCTATAATGGCTGGATTAGGTGCAAGTGACGGAAGTGGGAGTAATTTGTAAGGATAGTTTGTTCCTTCTCGTTTCATTAAAAATTCAATGTTTCGAGCAAGCAACACATCTCCGGTGAAAATAAGTGAATCCTTTTTTTCGGTTGCGTATGAAGAGAAGGTTGCTTCGTAAAGATGCTGAGGAAACAGCAGTATGTCTTTGGGGGGGGTTGGCACAACAGCACCAAAACTACTACTAGCTATCGGCAGATGAGGCTGCAGTGCAACGAGTTGCAGCAGTAAAATTGATAAGGCAAAAACTAATGATGTGTGTTTAGAGGTCATCGTTCAGAGCTACATTAACATCCGGGTGAAAGACACCCATTTGATGTGAGTACATGTAAAAAAGAACACTGGAAACCGCCAAAATAATTGAAGTTAACCAAAGGATAACGAACTGTAAAAAAGTGAAGTTACGATTTTTATTTCTTTCTTCTACGGTTATCGTTTCTCGAATATCAACATCAATACCGAGGAGACGTGAAATTTCGTCTGGCTTTAAAGCTTCGTCGGTGCGAAATACTTTGTGCAGCCCGTCGACTTTGGTTTGCTTGGTCAAAGTATTTTCGCGCAACACCATGAGTGCCGTTTCGACTTCGTCCTCTTTAAAACGAGCACTTAGAAGTACCGACCGAATCTCTTCGTCAGGGGCGGTTTTGGCTAGACCATTAACTCTTAAAAGCGACTCAACGTGGCGGGGATCTATCATATATTTTCAGATTCACTAATGTCTGGCACTGGCCTGTCCTGAATAATGTATTGATTGTAGATTTCGAGTAGAACAAAAAACAACGTTACTATCACCGGCCCGACAATAAAGCCAATCGGACCAAAAAGATTTATCCCACCGAGTACAGCAATCAAAATAATAAACGGGTGCATATTATTTCGGCGACCAATGAGATACGGGCCAATTAGGTTGTCTACCAGACCAACCACCAAAATTGCCCACACGAGCATACCAACCGCCATCACTGTTTGGCCAGTAGCAAAAAGATATATTACCGCCGGGCCAGTTGCAATAGTCGTGCCAATACCAGGCATCAATGCACCAAGTGAAGCGAGCACTCCCCACATCAAAGGATGCGGCACACCAAAAATAAGAAAGCCGATAGTAGCAGCGGTGCCTTGGATAAACGCGAGAAGAAGTGTGCCGGTAGCAACCGCTCTCACAGCGCGTGCCATACGTTCAAAGATAATTTCGTCTTCGCTGTCAGGCAGCGGACTAACCTTGATGAGGAGCTGCATGAGTTCTTTTCCATCTCTAAAAAAGTAAAAAGAACCAAGTATGGAAAGTGACAAAAGAAATAATGTAGAGACTGTGCTGGCAAAAATAGTGCCTATATTTCCGAGCAGCCAGTCGCCAGCAATTTGAATTTGCTGCTTAGCGTCAAGATGGAAATTTGGTATGTACACCTGTACTTTGGCTTCAAGAATGTCGTATGAGTGCTGAAGTCCAATCTCATGATTAGTAGAAAGCTCTTGGTAAAAACCAACCATCTCTTTTGCTACAACTGAAAAAATTAAAATGAGCGGGAGGATGACGAGTAGCAATACTACAAACGTAGTGATGAGCGATGCCAGAGTTTTGCTTTTACGAGGAGTCCGTAGCAAAATGCGGTCATAGAGTGGGTGGCAGATGGTGACTATAATAGCCGACAAAGCCAGCGCGCTAATAAAAGGCATCGCAATCAGCCACACCATGTATCCAGCTGCAGCCAGGAGGCCAAAAAAGAATACATATTCAACCACTCGACTAATCTTCATTGCTGCATTATAACGGCAAACTGGGGGAAAAAACAACAAAGGACCGGGTAATAAAACCTGGTCCTGTAAATTATTTTGTCTCAAGTATCTTTTGTTGTGATACGACGGCGCTGGCTTCAACGAGTTTAAACGACTCACGAGCGGCGCTATCGAGTGCAACGAAAGCAGTTGAGAAAAATTGGCTAATGCCCCATAGCATGATGAGAAGTCCGAAGGCTTTACGCATGGTGAAATCTTGCATCCCAAAAATCTACTGTCGACAAGTAGATTCCAAATAAAAGTGGAAGGGTGCTAGGGGGCTCTCAATGAGCTTCTCTAAGTACTATGGTATAGCATAGACGCTATATTGTCAAGCCCTATTTAGAAACTAATTCTTCGAGGCTTTTCCGAAGCTCATCACTCCGCAACTCTCCATGTTGGTGCAATGTTACTTGTCCGTCGGATTTAAAGACGACGGTTTCTGGCATTGCATAACCTTCGCTGTGACCAAAGTAATAGTCACTAGGGTCAAGTACAATACGGAGCTCGTTTGGCAAGCTGAGGGTGTCGAGATATCTCTGCGCACTGTACTTGTCTTCAGCACGATTGACCGCCATTACGGTCACTCCCCTACTGGAGAAATCTTGGGCAATCTTCCCCAGCTCCTGTAAATCGTTCGTGCACTGCGGACACCAACTCGCCCATGACATCACAACAATAGGCTTGCCAAAATTTTCACTAATGGAAACTTTATCTCCCTGTAAATTTGTAAAAGATTTTTCAGAATCTTCAACAAGAAGTGCTTGTGCGGCAGGTGTGTTATTTCGCTTCTGCACAGCGCTCTGGTCGCGGAATAAAAAATAAAGACTGACGGCAACAATAGCAGTCGCCATAAGTAACAGCGTTACTATCCCTGATTTATTTATTCGCATATTCTTGAGTACAGTCATTAGTTGTAGAATCCAAGCTCTTCAACCAAAGCTGTGCGTGAAAGTTCAGCATGACGAATTCGTGCATACATAAACATACCCGCCACAATCAGTGCGAACAATATGACTGTAAGAATGATGGTTTTTTGGCTCATATGAAAATTTCTTCAACCTTAGTATAGTGCACTTTTATGGTGTTGTCTTGGTGTCTTTTCCAATATACACAACAATTTCCTTATGCTCTCCTGCGTCGGTATAAGCTGAGAGCAGTGCGTTATCGAGCAGTTTACTAATAGCGAGCGCTATATCGACATCCTTAGGGTCATATACAACAACCGTTTTTGCTTCTGTTGAGTCAATATCAATTGTACTAGAGCTCACTGTGTAGCCGTTTTGAGTAAGAAGCTGGGTTACTTTTTCTGAAAGAAATTCTTCACCGCTACGGTTTACTACGGCGACTTCCGTCGTACTTGAGTGAGAAGTTGAGATTGCTGCAGGTGGAGTCTCTCCCGTCGAACTTGAAGAAACGGTTACGTCACGATTTTCTCCCTCGAAATGAATTTTATAATCATGTGCAGGGCCAAATGCTCCTTTAAAAAACCAGGCGAGAAGTACCCCAAAGATTACAATTGCTGAAAATACTGCAAAAAACTTCCAGTATAATTTTACAAACACTATCATGCCGGCAAGTCGAGCTTTGAAATTATTTTTTCCATGCAACTTACTGCGCAAGTCAAGAATTCCCGCCTCAATCGGAGCGGCGAAGCGGCGTGTTTTCTCTTTAACCGACTCCTGACTTTTCTTAGTCGGCCGTCCTTTTTTAGTTGGTTCAGAAACCATCTGTACTCGACTACCAGGTGTAACGCCGGCCAGTGTGAGCATACGGCGCACGTAGGCCTTAATCGCCCAACTTAACAAAGCGATAAACCCTCCCACTACCGCGAGAATAGTAAGGAGGATTTTCCATGGAATAATCCAAAACGCCGTGTCGGCTGTCATGAATTGTCGAGTATCGATACCGTAAGCTAGCGTAGCTACGGCTGTGTAGCGGCCGATGTCACTGAAAGACCATTCACTTGACCACGTGAAGGAAAATTTTCGAACGCTATTTGGCAAGACGTTTCCAAAAAGGCTTTGTTGATTGATGGGAATAGTTCCTCGTTCCTCTCCCCACATGTTAAAAATTTTAATTTCTCCCTGTGGTTGCAAGTGGACATTTCCTTTATTTTCGATACGAATTTCAAATGTTGCTTCTGGTTTACTTAAAAAGTAGCTCGATGTCCGGAAGGAACGGATGGTGCTGCTTTCAGTAATATTGCCAGTCACCCGCAAAAAGACAAGCGAAGAAATGGTTTGTGAAGTTTGTACCTGTGTTTTGTCTTTGGCACCATCTAGCGGCCTTGTACCTACCATGACAGCGGCAAAGTGACCGCCAGGAGAAGCATCGTCAGGGACGTTAATTACAATCGGCAGTTCAACGGTTTGTTCCGCGCCGATAACCAACTCTTTGTCAGTAGAAATCCACTGAGCCAGTGATGTTTGGTCGGCAATTTTTGAATCAATCGGAACAAATTGCGGAACACCGTCCTCACCTTTCGGAACGAAGTTATTGAGATCAATGTAGACATGCAGCTCAAAGGAGTTCGTGTTGATAATGCGGAGAGTACTTTTAAATGTCTGACCTGGGTTGGCAGTCATGTCAAAAATAGTCGGTGATACCGTGTACGAAACAGACTCCTGCGCAAAAGCCTTGGAAGGTACGACAGTAATTATTGCTCCCAGAAAGAGTACTGCGCTAATTTTTTTTAATATGGATGTCATGGTCTTTTGTTTCATGTTCACGATCATTACGGACATAGAGAGCTACGGGTTTTCCGTCATCTTCATCATGTAGTTCATCATAAAATGCTCGGTGGAGCAAGCGCGTGACCACGAAGGAGAGAAGGACTATTAAAACCACTATGGCAATCATGATTTTAAACGGAATCATAAAGAACTGAGCAGTGTCAAATATTGATACTTTGTCTCGTGCTCCGTAGTCAAGTTTTACGTTAGCTTTGAAGCGTCCGAGCTTATCAGAAAATGGAATCTGTGCCTTTAGTGAACGTGTCTCGTTTGGTGGTATCGAAATATTTTCATCATTAACTTTTACTGACGACACTTCTTCACCGCGAGAGTTGTAAAAAATAATTTCTCCTTTTGGGATAGAGTCGGTGTCACCCTTATTTTCAACTTCAATACTGATGTCTCTGTGACTGCTCAGAAAAATAAATCGGTCGAGCAAAAAACTACTAATTCGTAGGAGGTCACTTTTTTTGTCTTGGATTGTAATTTTTATGATTGTTCCGTCAGCGTCGCCACGCATGGCCTTGGCTTGAGCTTCGGGCTGATTATCGGCCGGAACCATCCCGACAAAGGCAAAATAAATACCCGGCTTTGCATATGGATGTATCCGTATAGTTAAAGGGATAGTCGATGAAGCTCCAGGGTTAATCTCTTGCCGACCACGAACAATCTCGAGCCAGCTTGTAACAGTATCTGTTTGATCGGTCATCGAAGGACTGATGAACTCTTTGATTTTGCCTGATGTATCAAGTTCAATTTCATTCACGGTCGGAAAGAAAACGAGGCGATAACTAGCCTTGTTTGTCACCACAATGTCCTTTGTTATCACGTCGCGAGTTTGCATGTCCTCGTCAATCAAAAGTGGATTGACGAGGAGGTCAGCGGCAAACGCCGGTGCTGCACCTGACAACACTCCGAAAAAAGCACTCAACATGAGCAGGTTTAAAAGATTTTTTTTCACAGTTTTTTTCATAATGATACTAATGAACTGGTACGGCTATGTAAGTAATGCTAGTAGCGTAGTCTCCAGCGGGCTGGTTTTGAGTGATCTTCATTTTGTAAACGATATCTTGCACATCAGAAGTTGGGATGGAGCTATACATAATTTCTTTTGGTGATGTATCGAGTGCCGCATACGAATCCGTTGCGCCAAAACGGCTCGAACCGCCAAAGAGTGTTGCGTCTGTGGTGTGGTAGCCGAAGCAACCTACAGCTAAGACACTACAGCCGGTCGCCCACCCCGACGGGGCGGCATTGGTACCAGTTACAGCAGACACGGGGTCATTATAACTGTTGACCATTTGCTGACTAGCGTACTTAAGTACTTGATACCCCTCAGTCGCATTTGAACTGATACTGATTCGTTGTGCGGCCTCAAAATCTGTCGCCAACGGTACAGTACCGAAAGTGACTCCGGTCGGAGTGGTAGTGGCGTCAGTAATGATACCGGCAGTACTGGTATTTTTGTTAAGGCCGGCAACAGAAAACGATAGTTGTGCCCCTTCAGTCACCAGTGACGGAGAACTGAAGGTTGCTGCCACACCAACCACTTCACTGTACGTGAGATTCCACAGACGGAAATAGTACACTCGATTTGAGCGAGCGCCGGCGTGCCTAAGAGTGAATTCATACTCGGTCTTGGCGTAGGCTAATTGCGTGAAGATCGATCCAGGGGTGGCGGTTTCGTTGTAGGTACCACAGCCATTTCCTACTCCAGCCGAACATGCGTCAGCGTTAGAAATGACTTTACTAGCGATGACTCCATTATCAGTTCCAGCACCGTTATAGAAACACCACAACTGAGTTCCTGTGCACGTA
The DNA here is from genome assembly GCA_043786195.1 of Minisyncoccota bacterium. GTDB lineage: Bacteria > Patescibacteriota > Minisyncoccia > Phycocordibacterales > UBA918 > OLB19. The sequence goes on along the minus strand of JAYVWI010000043.1, from coordinate 9,081 downwards.
GTAGTGCTGGTAACAGTCTGCACTCCTTGTGAGAAATCTGCATACTCAGAATACTGCAGCGCAAACTTTACGTTGACACCATTGGCGCCAGACGCTTCCTTTAACACTACTCTAAGCTTGAAAGCATTATCAAATTCCATGTTACTAGGAGAAATATTTTCGAGTGCACGTGCAGTACTTGGGGTGGCATTTGTTTCGTCGTCATACCAGCGCCAGTTGGTTATTTGTGGTTCGTAGCCGACCGTTCGAAGAATTGGGTAAGTGGTATAGGTCGTGAGCAAGGTACCGCTGACTTCAACCATACGGAAACAATATGATGACTTGTCTACCGCACCGTTATCTTGCACCAGCCAGTCATACTCCACGATGTCATTAGGAAATGCTACGTAGGGATTGGTCGCAGAATTATTTTGTTCCTCGTAAGTCCCGGCCACCGAAGCGCCAGTAAGCAGTAAGTCCCCGCCAGTCGGAGGGTCGGTCGAAAGCAACGCGCCATCAGCCGGAGTACCATTTGCTCCACGCCATTTAGCAGTTGTACTTCCGACATCTCCCAGTGGCAACCACGCCGAGATAGCTGAACACGACGGCGTAGTTCGCAGACCATACTCGAGTCGAAACGCGTCAGCACCAGCTGGCATCGACGCTGCCGTAATCTTTAATCCCATACGGATTCGTATCTTGCCTCCTGTCACCATTGGCCCATCAGTAGCGGTCATCTCTGTACTCTCTCCTAAACTAGCTGCTCCGACCGGCCAGATATCGGTTGGCTTTATGGCGTTATTATCAACATAGAGCCAAAAGCTTTTTTGTTCAATTTTTCGGAGTGCCGTTGGCCACTCCACTACCTCGGTGCGATAGTTGATGTTGGCAGCAATATCAGAACGCCAGATTTCATACTGAGTAGTATTGAGAAGCCGCACTCCCAAAATCGGTTCTGGCCAGGTAGCGAGTGCTGTATCACTACGGTTATTAACAAATATAGATGTATTGGATAGATCCGTGAGCGTTTTTCCGATACTTACATTGTTTGCTTGCGGTGCTGTGCCTGTCGTATTGAAACTTCCATTCGAGCGAGTCACCACGAGCGGACTGCCCGTAGTCTGAGTATTTTCAATCACCCACGCCACCGACGCTTGTCCAGCTGGCGTTGTGGCAGCCGCATCAAGTAAGAATGATACCTGTCCAATACCCGACAACCATACTTCTGCACCAAAGTTGGCGTGCGTGTTGACGCTCGCCCTTTTTTGCACGTGCAGAAAAGTGCGCGTCAAGCTATTTACGGCAGTAATGGCATTTGTTTCAGTCGCTCCGACGGCTGTGTACGTATGCTCCGAACGTTGAATCTTCCAATTGGAGCCGGTGTACTCAACATATGCCATTGAGACTGGAGACACAGCCCCAGTAAGAGCTCGTGTCAATGTAGTACGATGATTTATGCTATCCCAGGCAGACGTCGACTGGGCTGCCAGATATAACGTACGGCCAACAGTTGGACTTCCTTGTCCGGTGATAAAAGGAACAACATTGGCATCAACAGCAACGTTAGTAAGATTAGTTCCATTTACTGTTGTATTGGCAGACACGTAAGTTAGCACTTCAGTCTTGCGTACTTTCATTTCATTTTCGCCACCCGTCACTCCTTTGTATTCAATAATTTCCCACGAGACTCGTGTATCGAGAGTGGTTCCTGCTCGTGTAAATGTGATACTTGTTTTCAAGTTATCGGGATTGCTTATGTACGCCATAACGTCTGCAGAGTTTCGGTTACCACCTCCTGTACTTGGACCACCTCCGGTAGCTCCCGTATTGGTAATACGGATAAAAGCTGTGGAGGTACTAGACGGAGCTTCGTAGTCGACACCAGCAGTAATCGTGATGGTAGTAGCCGCCGCCAGAATAGTAGAGACGCCGCGCTGGATTTTAAAATCGTTAACAGTTTTCACGACCGCTTGAGGGTAGTTCGTATACACCGGCAACGGGTCGCCGGCATCCGTCACTCGAAAACAGTAACTCGTGTTGTCCGGAACTGTAGTGGCAGGAACGATCGAGTACTCAAGCTCAGTGTAATTTGTAGTGGCTAAGGTAATATTTCCTGATTGCGAACTTGTATCAAGTTGTCCACCATTGGGTGTCAAGAATGTGGTACCGACATCCGTCACGCCTCCTGTCGAAACTGCTATATTTGTCGTGTCAGAACCATTCGTAAGGAATGTTGAATTATACATATCCCAGCTGTCGGTTGTCGCGTTAACGTCAGTCCAACTACTCACTGCACTACAAGTAGAAGGGTTTGTAGCGTACTCAAGTCGGAAATTTGTAGGCGTTGTACTTGAGGCACCGGTAGAGTTTGATACTCCGACACGAAGACGAATCGGTGTTTCTTGTTGCACGTTCACAGAAGTATTTTCTCCAACGTTTGCAAACTCGGTCGCTAAGGCTTCGGTATTATCGTCATTACGCCAGTGGTAGCTGGTTTGAGTGACATTTGAGTCTACGATTGTGGTAGCGCCAGTAATTGCTACGGTGGTCATCGGGGTTGCTAGCACTGTTCCCGACACTGTCACTTGGGATAATGGGTTGGTAATCTGAATATCTACAGTCTTGGTATTACCAGACTGCTTTATATCCATTTCCGCATAGACGCACATAGACTGAGTTGTCGTAATCGACACTGTTCCAGAAAACGAACTGCCCCCATTTGCCGCAGAAAATCCGTCAGCGTCAGTCGAGCCAAACTGAGTATCACTAACGGAATACGACTCACTCGCACAGTCATACGGTGCCGTAGTATCAAGATCGTATCGAAGTTTAATATTTTTTATATCAACGGCACCATCTATGGTCCCCGCTTCGCTAATAGTAATACCAGTCACGTTGCGCGTCGCTGCCGTGTCCACAATCGAAAATCCTCCACCGACATATTGAGCAGTAGTACTAGCGCGTAGTTGAGTTTTTTGCGTACCTATTGCAGCGACAGTTGTCGCTGGAGTAATAGCTGCAATAGTATCCCCCAAAAGTAAACCAGCACGAGTATACGAAATATGTAAGCGCCGATCACTGGTCATATTAAGACCAACAGCGTGCATATCACCTGCGGTCACATTAACCGCAGCACTTTGTGCGCCCCATGACGTCATGCCGTTAGTCGAGCTTTTCCAGTAAATATTTCCAGTACCAGAAGTCACAGCAGTCGTACGTCCAGCATATCCCACATACACATCACCGTTGTAAGCGTTGAGACCAATAGTAACATCAGTCAAACCGGCTGGAGTAGCCGTCACACTCGTTACAACATCAGTTTTTGCAGTCCAGCTTCCTCCTGAATAGAGAGCTGTTTTAATGCTGTCGTTATTGCCTCCAATGGTACCAGTCGTAGATTCATCAATATATGCCAGATACACATCACCGGTGCGAATATTGAGCGCGGCAGAAAATTGACCAGCGTAGAGTATTGCACCAGTTGCCTCAAGAGCATTTGCGTCAATCGTGGTCCAAGCAGCGCTCCAGGTACCAGAGCCATTACTCCAGACCTTGCTAAGTATGTCATCGTTTGTGATATCACGATTGATAAGCAGGATGTCACCGTTGGCAAGTGGCATAATTACAGAAAAGTATGGTTGCAGTGGTAGCGGACTGGTGCCAGTTTCAGTCCAGCCAGTTGTTGCACTACAGTTTGTTGTACACTCAACTACATAACTGTCAGTATTATCGTCAGTGGTCATGTATATAGTACCGTCGGTTCCCTTTGTAATACTTCCGGTGTTAACTCCTCCGGCGAGTGTCCCAGTTTGACCAGAGTTGCTAACAGCGTTTACGGGGGTGGCGGTAAGCAAACGAGTGTCAGTGGTGGTATCGAGGCGGTTGTAAAAAAGAGCTGCAGCACCCATTGTCAAAATATGAATCGAATCCCCTGTATCTCCCGGCGTCCACCGGTCATACCAAACAGCCACACCAAAACAAGTTGTGGCTGCATCAATCTGAACGGCAGCTCCCCAAGCAGCGCCTGCGTTTGTGGTTTTACTGTAAGCACAAGCACCAGTACTGTTGACATAAAATTTGTAGCCCACTTGATCACTTGTAAATACCGTTTCTGACCCACTGAAGTGAGGGCGTGTTGTTGAGTTGAGTACTATACCATCAATCGTCACCTCTGCTGCCAATACTTGGTCAAGCGGCACCATAAAAACACTCACCACAAAAGACAGTTGTAGTATAAAACTCAACGTCTTACCTAGCGTTTTTTTACGCAAACTTAAAACACCCATTCGTTCCATGTTTGCGTTTATTTTACTGGATATGTTTGTAAAAACCTACGCCTTTACTGTGTACTTGTGTCGGTTGCTTGAAGGGCTTGGTCGAGTGCTCCCTGCGGGATAACGAGGTCGTATTCAGTGAGTTCAAAATCAGTGGTGGTAGCGATGGCTGGAGCAAGGATAGCGTCAGTCGATGAGGCACTGAGATTGAGAACGCCTGGTCCGGAAATAGTACCGTTGCCATCGCCGGCTCCAGAATCGTCAGTTTGTACTGCACCCATGTCTTTCTCGTCCTTTTGAGTCTTGCCAGTAATCAGAGCCCTAATTTCACCCGTTGGATCAGTATTTGGAATCTGCACCGGTGCTGGTCCTGGCTTGGCCGCCACAGGCTTTGAGAGGCCCGTAGCCGGGTCAAATGTCTGCGTGACAACATCACCATTAGCAAATTGCGTATCGTACACCAAAACGAAGCGTGGGTTCACAATCGCACCTCCCTCATACCCTTGAATTGGTACTGTTTCCTTAGTATCAAGAGAATACACACGAGCCTGTTGCTCATTACCACCAAGCACATTCCAAAGAATATATTTGTCCTGAATCACCGGTGCGACATCTTGTGAATCATTGTTTGTAATCTGCTCAGTATACGAACCGTCGAAAAACATCACTTCCCAGTCGTTATTGTCCCAAGCTTGCCAAACCACTCCAGATTTTGAAACTTTTGGTTCCATGCTGTTGGTCTTTGAATATGTCAGTTGGATTTCTTTGTCGTCCATGATGTCGTATTCCACAATCTGCGAACGACCATCTACCTGTCGTTGCCAGACAATTCTCATTGATTCAGCATCATAATTTGGTGACGTGTCATCGTAATCGTTGTCAGTAATTTGCTTTACACTTCCCTTCGAAGTTTTCAAGAAAATTTCCATATCACCACCGGCATCGCGCTCTGAATAGACAACTGACTGTGAATTGTCGACTTCTTCCTTTCGCGACGTGCAGTGATAGACCCCGCCACCAACCTCAACACATGACTGTTTACTAAATTGATAGTAATTCTCGTCTGTTACCAAACTCTGAATCTTCACCACTTCCGTAGAAGAACTGTTTGGATCTTGTTGGCTCAGAGCCAGGTCTGATGTTGTGGCGACATCTGTATCGGCCTGTTCATCCGGATTCTGTGCCGGTGACGGGTTATCAGATTCGGCCGGAGACGACGAAGTACCAGTTTGATCGACTGGTTCGGGTGGGGTTGTATTTATTGACGTTTCTGGTGGTGAAGCATCGGGAGGCGGAGATTCTTCTACCGGAGGCGACTCTTGTAGCTGAGGCTGAACATCCGCTGCAACCGGTGTCGGTGACTCCGAAGGAGCAGGCTCACTAGCAAGTGCCTGGTGGAGTGGCTGTGTCAGGAACGCGCAAAAAAGTAAGAGTACAAGCAACGTAGAAAAGCGTCCGGCATAGACGGCAGAATACAACCACGCTTGGCGGTGTTTTTCTATTCTTTTTTTCCTACGTTTAAAAAGCATTTTTACATAAAATAGAAGCTCACGTATTGTACGTTTTACCTCCCATCACAGAATAATAATAACAGCCCAAGAAGGGCTATTACTTTGAGCTATCAACAGTATGCCTTAGTGGTCGAGTAAAACGTCAGCCAAAATAATGGAAAAATCCTTAAAAGTCATCTTCCCATCACCATTAAAGTCATACACATGACTACTATTACTCCACGCTCCCATAAACGAACTTATATCTTTAAGACTTACATTTCCATCTCCGTCAATATCAGTACGGATGTCGACAGCTACATTTACACCAATTGTAGAGGGATCTGTTTTTTCATCATACACATATAGACTTATAGATGAGTCATCTGCCATGGCGGTTTTGACAGGAGTTCCTTTTCCGTCACCGGCAAGAAGCTGCACATTGGCTGCCGAAAACGTACTCTGACCGGTTTGTTTTGCTTCGAGCTGAATCGTGGCAATTTTGTGTTCACCAATAAATCCTTTACGAAACGTACCACCACTGAGTGAGACCGTATCCGCTTCAATTTGTGGATCTTTTGTCCAGATAGTAAGTACTGACTGACCGCGGTCAACGCCAATAACTTTTACTGCGTCTTTTTCAAATTTTAACGTTACATCAACGGCATTTACAGGGACAGTGGCGTAGGCGTATACGTCGATAGAAAAATGGTCGCCGGCCTTTACAACTGTTTTGTCTGTTTGCAAGCGAATATACGATACGTCATTGCCAGAAATAACCGCCGCTCCCAAAAGAAACGCTATACTCAAAAGTGAAAACATTGTTTTCACCGTGCCGCCCTTTTTGGATCGTATAGAATCGAGGAGGTTTTTAAAGTAATGTTTAATGCGGCTCATAGAGCGAGTCTATAATGGAATTAACGTCTTTCGAATGACCGCGGCGGCTTGGTTTGTTTCAGATAAAGAAACTTGTGTTTCATTTACAGCTTTAAGTACTGATTTAATTTCCTCGGACTCAGTACTCTTACCGGACATGAGTGTCTCGATTATTTTTTGCTGTTGAGTCACTAGGGTTGCAAATAGTTCGCTCTGTTTTTGCTCTTGTTCTACGAGCTTTTGCCATTCTTCAACTTTGTACGAAGTAACGGTTTTTTCTGTCGAAACAGTTTTAAGCTGGTCGACATAACTTGAGTACACCTCTATTTCACGAGACAGTCTCGCCACCATGATTGATTTACGTTGTGAATAAAATGATCCGCAACGTCCAAACAAACGTTCGAGCTTGGTGAGTTCAGTGTTTGATAGCCCTTTATCAAGTCGACTTAAAAGAGTGTCGAAGTCGGTTCGTTCGTTCACATTGCAGTCGCGAATAATTCCTTCTGTCACCGAGTCTGCACCATTGCGAGCAGTGGTTTCTGCAATTGTAGTAAGGAGTGTTTGTTGTTCAGAGATTTGAATTTGAACTTGTCTATGCAAATCATCAAGTTTTTCACGAACAATCACTACAATCAAGCCATATGCAAGGCCGGCAAACGCCAGGAAAAATAAAACTTTCTGATATTTCTGGACAGTATTTTTGATAGTCGGTTGCATACGTTCTGTATTTATTTACTTCCTAAACGGGTAACATCGATAATTTCCTTCTCAACGTTGCGTTGTGAGTTTTGCAGCGCGCGGTCGAAGACTTCAATCATTTCAGCTTCGGTTTTGGTTAATTTTTTTGTTTTGCGAGATTCTTGTAAGAGCGTTTCTTGGTTGCGTAGTTCTGATTGTAAGCTGGTAAATTCACGGTGCAATATATCTAGTGCTTCAGTTGATTCTTTCTTGATTTCCTTACGGAAGCGGCGAAGATACATCACCATATACCACGAGCCCAGAACCGCTAGCCCGGTAAGACCGATGAGTGGAATGATCACCGAAAGAAAGCTAACGAGCATTGAGCCAATCCGAATAAAGCCTGATTGTTGCACTGCGATGCGGATAGTATCCGAGTCGAGACTCTGGGCGCCGTACTGATCGGTCGCTCGGGCTTTGATTTCATACACACCAGTACTAAATTTTCCTTCTGGAATAAAAGTAAACGCTCCTTCACCGTCACTGATTACCTTAAAGGTTGCTGGCTCAGTCCCAACTTTAGTAAGAGTAATTTCCACCGTAGCATTTGGTCGGGTCTTTCCTTTTATGACAGGGATTACCTGTTCGTTGATTTCATTTGGATATTCGGTGAAGACCGGCTTTTCAAATGATTCAATATTGAATGAGTAGTTACCAATGATGCTATTTCCTGCTTCATCAAATGCTTCGATAATTACCGTGTGATAGCCCGGACCAAGCGATGGAAGCTTTAATGTTCCTGTCGCAGTATCACGAGTCATTTCCACAGCCTCACCGCTGTCGACCTGTACTTTAAAGCGCTTTACGAGCGAAGTGGCTTCGGTGACGTCTACTTTGAGGAGCTGTTCGGGATTATTTTTATCTGCGTTCTCTACTTGAGATATTTTTATTTCGGTTGGTTTCTGACTATCTACAGCCAAGCGGTAGTTCGTTACTTTGCCCCAACCGTCCTTATTTTTAAACTGAACATGGAAGTATGAAACACCTTCAGAAAGATCTCCCAAAGTAAGCGTTTTCATCGGCGAATCATAGACTTTGGTTGGTACGGCAGTGGAATGAGTATCAAGGAGGGTGCGGACAGCAATTACATCACCTGGCAGGTTCCAGCTGAGCACCGCCTCCTTTGCGCTGTACCACTTTTTTTGATCGCTGTGAGTTGAAGAAGTGACTGAAGGCGCACTGGGAGTATTGGCCGGTGCTACATATTCAACCACTACTTCTTCGGCCTTTGGTGACGGTGCAGCAGCTTGAATAGTGTAGGTTCCACCGCTCATTGAACTGAGAACATTTGTCCCCATACCGTCGTTTGCTAATACTGACCCACTCGAGAAGTTGACCTTTACAGCACCCGAGCCTTTTGCTTTAAAAGTGACAGTCATGATATTGCCGGCTGCTCCAGTGTAACCTGATGGGAGACCGCCACTAAAGGTAATAGCGCCACCCGATGCTGTCGGCTCCGTTACCCAGAGATTAAAAATCGAGCCGTTTCGATTGGCGCTCACGACTGAAAGTTCACTTGGGTTAAAACTAAGAGTTCCTTCTGCCGCGTTAATTGGCTTGCCGCCGGAATTGACCATCACTCGGACAGTAAATGTACTGCCCGTATTGTACACACCAGTACTTGGTGAAAGTGAAAGAGTAGCTGCTTCTGCCGCCACTGCGCTCGCGAAGTAACCGAAAAGTAGCGTCGCCAAGATAAGAGCGAACCGCATCAATGGCACAGC
>JAYVWI010000042.1:0-3312 GCA_043786195.1 Minisyncoccota bacterium | reverse complement strand
TTGACATATCCCACTAAAGTCGTATTGTTTCTTTGGAACTGCGGTTCCTCAACATGAAGGAGAAATACCATGGTTGCGACTATGGAAGGAAACACCCTTGTAAGCGAACTTTTTGAGCCGAGAGATTTGGTACCAGTGACCGACCCAGCAGACTGGGCTGCCATCATCGAGAAGGCGCTTGAAGTGCTGCCTTTGAGTAAACTCCGTGGGTTTGATAGCGCGGAAGGTTCACTTGAATCCGTCGTGCATATTAGCCAGCTCACGGGAATGGGACATACGGCAGAAGATAAGCCGCGTGAGTTTCGTTACTGTGAAGGTCTCGGCGAGAACACGCACGTCAGATTCTGCTGTGTTCTGCATATCGCAGAGACGGCGAGGAAATTGCGAGTGAAATATCTCGTGCTTACCAGGAAGGGCAACTTCTTTATCGCTGAATCAAACTGGGACATTCGCTTTAACAACGGAGGACACTGGCTCGGCAACGACCGAATCTGTTACCTGAAGTCAGTTTCGTTCACACCCACAACCATACAAGCGGCGTGTACAGATTTTGAATTCGAGGTTTGTCAGAGCCACCTGCAGCCACTGTCTGTGGGCGCTGCTGTCATCCTAGCGTTGAGTAATCGTGTGAACGGAACCAGAGCGGAGCTTTGGCGTCAGTATCATGCACTCAAAAGCACTGAGCAAATGATGGACGAAATCGTCCGCAGGGTGGATGCCGTCACGCGCACAAAGTATTAGAGGAAATGCTCGTTATCCCTGCAGAAGCACCGCTTCTGCAGGGAGGCGGGCTTTTTTTATATAAGTAATAAGTTGGTATAGTAATAGAATGTTCAGCGCCCCATTTTTTGGAGTCGTGTCCTCGCTCTGTATCTTGATTGGCGCGATTCCTTATATTAAAGATATTTTTAAAAAGCAAGTTCATCCGCATGTTTTGAGTTGGCTTGGGTGGGGACTTATTACTGGCTTGGGTGCGGCAGCTATGTTTGCTGACGGAAGTACTTGGATGGCGGTGATCGTCTTTGCAAATACAGTAGCCTGTCTCTCTATAGTTTTCTTTTCTGTAATTAGAAAAATTGGAGTTTGGGAGACTTCACACTTCGATTGGTTCTTCTTCTTTATGGGTATCCTAGGACTTGTTTTGTGGCAGACCGTCCACCTGCCGGTTTTAGCACTCATCTGTGCAATGGTTGCAGATTTCGCTTTCGGCCTGCCAACGATTATAAAGACATATAATGACCCCGAAACGGAGACTCCTTTTGTTTGGGTAGCCGCTACTTTATCTGGATTCTTCAGTTTATTCGCAATCCAGACAATCGCTTTCCACGAGATCGCATATCCAGTATTCCTGCTTATGTTTGATAGTACCGTATTGCTTTTGGTACTAAAAGTTATAAAAAAGAAACCACCGAGAGCGTAATCCTTGCCAAAAGAAGGTTATTCTTGTACGATGTGCGGGCTTCAGAGGGGGACATGGGTATGGAACCAGGTTCGCTTCACACAACATAAAAAATAAACAACATGGCAAAGAAACTAACAAAGACTATCAAGGTACAGGCTAAAGGAGGGAAGGCGACACCAGCCCCACCACTTGGACCGGTACTCGGACAGGCGGGTATCAACATCGGTGAATTCGTAAACCAATTCAACGAAAAGACTCGTGACCGTATGGGAGATATTATCCCTGTAGTCATCAGTGTCTACGACGACCGTACTTTCACTTTTGAAATCAAGGTATCACCAATGTCTCGTCTTATCTTGAAGAAGATTGGTAAGGACAAGGGTGCGTCAAAGAACACCGCTCAAACTATCGGTACTATCACCAAGGCACAAGTCCGTGAAGTAGCCGAAGAAAAAATGCCCGACCTCAACGCCGCTTCAATCGAAGCTGCCATGAAGATTGTCGAAGGCACTTGCCGCTCTATGGGCGTGAAAGTGACTGAATAGTCACCTAGAAAAAAGAAAAAGCCGGCGCTCACGCGCCGGCTTTTTCTATCCCCTTAAATACCACCCCCCTCAAATTCTGCTTATCGTTCAGGCTATAATAGTAAGTATAAATATCCATATTATGATATCTCTTTTCAAAAAGAATCTCTTACTCGTTGCTTTTATTTTAGTGAGTGCCTCAGGTCTTTTCCTGCCGCAGGTGGGGGAGGCGAAAGGGGTGTCATGGAGCATTATTGAATCAAGCGACTTGGCCTACTTCTGGAATTGCAGCGGAAACGCATCTCTATGCCGGGCACAAACTGGTTGGGATAAGGGACTGAGTGCTCCAACTATATCTGTACAATATCAAGCAGATATATACAATGATAGTACAAATGCACTTATTTCAGATGGATCCACAATTCCAGTCGGGACGACTATTAGACTTCAACCAAAGTCATATGATGATACTGATATCACGTGGAGTGGTTCAGGCTTCAGTCAAGATTCTCCAAATGGTCACTGGATAAGCGGAGCTGCGGCCCCCACCTTTTCGTGTCTGGGTGGAGATCAAAGTAGAACTGGTGTCCTTGATGACAATAGTAATACGTATAATACCTACGCTCCTCTCTCAGTTAATCCACCAACCAACACAATTGATACAAACGGTTCAACGGCAACCCTCACTCAAATCTCTCCGGGAGTGTACCAGGTTGATAGCCCTGGTACCATAGTAACTGCGGTTACCTTTGCAGCCACAAACGGGGAGTTTTATTACCGATATTTGATGACAGCGAAGAATTATTCTTCATTAAGTGTAAATCAATGCTATGGAAACCAAACAGCAATGGAAAAGATTACTTCAGCCACGCCACCGCCATTTTGTATATCGGTAATGGGTACCTCTTGTTCGACCGCCTGGACGTACACAACAACGGACTACTCACTTCAGGTTCCTGCGCAAGTGATTTCCTTTAACTTAACCGCCACCGGCCCCAACACCATCCCAACCACCCCAACCATCACCGGCCCCAACACCGGCACCCCCAACAATCCATACGACTTCACCATCAGTGGAGGTACTGACCCAGACGGTGATCAAGTACGATACGGTATCACCGACAGTACCTGTACCACTGTCACCCAGTGGCTCCCTGGCAATGGCTACTTCACTCCTGGCTCACAAACCTATGCTGGCAAGAGCTGGGCAACTCCCGGGATTTATAAGATTTATGTCCTTTCTGAGGATAGCAAAATGGGACGGTCAGCGTGTGCGTCGAAGACCATATCAATCGCAACTTTGTCTGGTTCGTCATGTACTGTTGCAAAGACTTGGATTAATGATGCAGATGGTTTTGCTGATATGCGTGGGGCAGCTGAGTGTCA
>JAYVWI010000041.1:0-18134 GCA_043786195.1 Minisyncoccota bacterium | reverse complement strand
CCATACTACTGGTCGAGCATGCTGGAAGTCAGGCAGCGCTTCAGCTGCGCTGCGCTCGGGAATAAGTGTATCGCCTACATACGCCACTCCCGGTTCTTTAATGCCAGTGACAATATAACCAATCTGGCCAGCTGTTAATTCAGCTTGAGGTGTCTCTTCTGGCGTTACGACTCCCACTTCAAGTGCGGTAAATACCTTCTTACTGGCAGCAAACTTAAGAGTGTCGCCTTTCTTCACTACCCCATCGACAACGCGCATGAAAACAATAATGCCGCGATGGTTATCATATTGGAAGTCGAAAATAAGTCCGCGAAAGCTTGTTTCGGTACTTTCTTTCGGCGGCGGAATCCGCTCGCAAATTACTTCGAGAAGCTCGGCTACACCGGTGCCGGTCTTTCCCGAGACAAGCATAATATCTTCTCGAGTGCAGCCAAGAAGATTAATGACTTCATCCCCCACTTCTTCGATACGTGCATACGGCACGTCTGTCTTGGTGAGGACGGGGATAATGGTGAGGTTTTGGTCTTTGGCCATTTGTAGTGTGGTGAGCGTTTGTGCTTGGACTCCCTGGGTACTGTCAACAAGAAGAAGTACGCCCTCCACTGCCTTAAGCGCTCGTGAAACTTCATATGAAAAATCGATATGTCCTGGAGTATCGATAAGATTCAATTCAAAAGCAACACCACCGTGGAGGTAGTGCATGCGCACTGGTTGCATTTTGATGGTAATACCGCGTTCGCGTTCGAGCTCCATTGAGTCCAGTACTTGCGCCTTCATTTTCCGCTGCTCCACAGTCTTTGTGGCCTCAAGCATACGGTCAGCCAACGTCGACTTACCGTGGTCGATGTGGGCGATAATACTAAAATTGCGAATATGCTTCATAATGTGGCTCTACTGTACCTGAGATTAGTGCCTGAGTAAACGAGCGCGAAGCGTGACTATTACGAATGCCCTAGTTTTTAATGACTGAAAGGAATATAAAAACGGAAATACCCTTGGGGTGGTATTCCGGCGCTTCAGTAGATTCGACCCCGTTCCTAGGGGCGAATCTACTGGCAGCGAGCTGAAAGAATAACTAGAGGGTGTCGGGTTGGGGGGCGATAATATCGGTTTTGAAGATTCTTGAATGAAACGAACGGTAAATTTCAAAAAGCTCTTGCGCCTTAAAGACACGGTACACTAGCACAATCGCGATCAATCCCATGATACCGGCCACGAGACCTTGGAGTGAAATACCAATAAACGTTTCCTGATTAACTCCATTAACAATAAACACAAGTGCGGCATACGCTGAAAATCCACCAGCGACGGCAGCCACCAAAGCTTCGAGAAAAAGCTTGCCCAAACGACGATAACTAATAGAAAATGTTTTAACGGAGACAGTCATAAGGACACCTAGCTGCAAGAATTGTCCGATAGTAAAAGCTAAGATCAAGACGAGTATTTCGGTTCCTGGTACTCCTTCCAGACGAAACATTCGCTCCAGAATAATTTTGAAGAGTGGACTTGTTTGATACAGAGAGTGAAAGAAGAACGCCAGGCCAACTGATACTCCTGAGGAAATAGTTGATACCCAAAGAGGGACGAATGTATGTCCGCCGGCGTAGAAGGCTCGAATCAAAAGCAAGAGGATTGATTGCGCGATAAGTGAAATCACAAAAACTGCCAGCGCCGCAGCAGTGAGGCGAGTGTCTCCCCAGTCAAAGGCGCCACTTCCGAGCAGCACGCGCACGATCTGCGCACGAAGGACAATCACCAACGCCGTAATCGGAACTGCCCAGAAAATAATGTGCCGCAAGGCAGTGAGGAGCTGATGATTAAATTCGTTGACTTTTTTCTTCGCCAAAAGCGTTGAAAGAGTTGGAAACGCGGCCACAGAATAACTCATGCCAATAACTGCCAGCGGTACTGACTGTAGATTGAAGGCGAACTGAAACACCGATACGGAACCGGCCACCATTGTCGAGGCGACACTGGTAAGCACGAGCAAGACGATTTGATTAACTGACAACGTTAGTGCTCGGGGAATTGATACCGCAAATACTTCACGCATGAATTTCCAATCAATGTCGAAGACTACACTAAACCGGTACTCACTTTGTAGCACAAACGGCAGCTGTATCGCCAAGTGCAACAGCGCCCCCAGCACCACACCCATCACAAGACCTGAAAGGCCATAAAATGGGTACAGAACGACGACTCCGAAGATAATACTGAGATTGTAGAGAAGTGGACTGATGGCGTAGAGCACAAAACGATGCCCAATCTGGGTGATAACGCCACAAAGACTAGAGATCCCCAGCAAAAACGCTTGGAACATGAGGATCTGAATCAGAGTCGAAAGTAATCCCGCTTGCGCAATAAATCCAGGAAACAGAAGTGGCACATACCACGGTGCTGCTATTGCTAGGGCGACAGAAATCACACAGTAGATCACCAGAAATAGTGAAAAGACCTGTGAAATCACTACTGCGCCAGCGCGTGGGCCGCCCTCTTCGGTGTAGCGACTCACAAACGGCAAAAGAACGTAGACAGACAGTACAGATGCAAACAGCACATACATGAGATCAGGAATACGAAACGCCGCATAGTAGAGGTCTAGTTCACTGCCCGCTCCAAAGAGGTTGGCCAAGAGCCTGTCTCGAACAACGGCGAGAATCTGTGAACCGATAGCAAACAGTGCAAGAATATACGCGGCCTGGTGTAGGCCGCGTACTTCTTTGTACATAAAGTTGAATACCCTACGCACCATATTTTATTTACTGTCCACTTCCTTGTGGTGCAGGAGTTGGTGCTGGTTGGGCTGATCCTTGTGCTGGCTGCTGGTTAGTACTTACGGTATTTACCGGTGTGACGAGATTTGTATTTGGGTCGGTCGGAGAAGTAACATTTTCTCCATTACCTTGGGTTGGAGTCTGCTCATTTACTGAACCCTCAAGACCTTGGGTTGGAAGCGGAAGACTATTGGTTTCTACTTGCTTAATGAGGGTACTGAGTTGTTCATTTTCCTTATTAGTCTCTTGCACAATTTTCAGCTGCTTGAGAGCATCTTCTCTTCGTCCAGCGTCAATGTACGTAAGGGCTAGCATATAACGAGCATTCGCATAATTTTGATCACGTTTGATTGCAGCTTCGTAGGCTTCAATTGCACCAGCGTTGTCTTTATTGGCCGCCAACAGAACGCCAAGCTGATAGAAGCGGGTTGGATTGTTTGGTTCGAGGGTAATAACTTGTCTTGTAGTATCAATCGCTGCCTGAATATTTCCATCCTTTACGTCTATCTGCGCCTGGAGAAGGAATGCTTCAGAAAAGTTGTTCTTAAGTCCAAGAGCTTTTTTAATTTGTTCTCGAGCCTGATTACTGTCGTTAAGCTGTACAGCCATGTAAGCAGCCATCATGTCGTAAGTTGGGTTAAGTGGATCTCGCCACCTGGCATCCTCGAGTTTTCCATTAGCGCGGTTTTCTGCGTCTTGGAATCCAACTCCTGCGAGCAGTATGAGTACATTAGCGAGTGTTGCGTGTCCTTCTGGGTTTGATGGATCAAGACGAATTGCTTCTTCACCAGCCGCTACAGCCTGGGTTGCAAGACTTACGAATGTATCCTGATCTTCTTTCTTTGGATCTTTAATTGAGAGCATACCTCGGAGCTCAAGTAAACGAGCTTGTGCAACTGATCCGGCAAAAACGTCGTCCTTGTATTGCTCGTAGGCCACTTGCGTCATTTGTTCAAATTCCAGTGGGGTCTTGGCGGTAGTTCGAGCTTTTGTAAATTGAGCCTGTGCAACGTACTGCTTTCCAACCGTAAAGAGAGTGCCGATCGATGCAGTGATGATTACAATCACAATCGTCATCAGGAAGAAGCCACGTCGGCGACTACTGACCAGAGCCACTGATTTAGTAGCGCCAGGTACTAGAGCTTGGTGGGCTGCAAACGAGAGTCCCGTCAAAATTGAAGCGAGCAGGAGGATCACTGGACCAGAAACATAGACGTAGGACATTCCCCACAGGAACAGTGCGCCAACGAATGTCACTACGCCAAAATAGTACCAATACGAGTCTGCTGTTTCGCTTCTCAGTAGAGTCCGATATCCAAGATAAATATACATGCCATGGAAAGCAATCATAGCCAAACCACCGAGTACACCCAGGGTTATGAATAGCGTTGGGACAAATCCAAAACCAGCATTGAAGTTGGTATTCCAGAAAATTGTCTCGTTTATTGTTCGATCTTTATGAAGACGCCATGCATCGATAAATTTGTTTGGTCCGACACCAAGGAGAATGTCATCCTGGTAGACACCCCGAGCGATGTCGATAGTAGCAGTCACCGAAGGTCGCACCTCAAGATAATTTACTCCGGTCATTGAAGTGATACGCGCTCCAAGATAATCTCCGGCTATTACAAAGACGATACTCACCAGACACACCAACATTGTGACTCCGATAACAATCGGTGAAACCGTCGCGGCTTCGACTTCTCCGGTACGGTTGAAAAGAGTATCCCGAGAGAAGATAAAGATGAGCAGAAGAAGACCAAAGAACCCTACCACGAGCCATAAATCAAAGAAGTTGACTACCGCCATGATTACAAGTGCTAACGTCGAAAGAAGAGCAAGGCCAATCTGGAATGACTTTTTTAGAGGGAGCTGCAGTAGTGTAATGAGACTTACAATTACCGTCAGACCAGCGAAAATAGCCAAATCGTTGTAGCTTCCTACTGGTGACGTTGTCACTGAACCAAAACTCTTGAGAGCAAGAGAACCTTCGCCTAAGAAAAGACGAATAAATGTGTAGAGCATTGCGATACCCGATGAAGCACCCAAAGCAACCAGTGTTTTGAGAGACATAATCTTAGAACGTTGCAAGACGAGTGGAATTGTCATCAGAAGCGCCATAACTGCAAAGAAGCCGGCTGTCTGTGGTTCGAAGAAACTTCCTCGCATAGCATCTTGAATATCACCCGAGAGAAACCCACTCAAGAAAGACACTCCAACAAATCCCCAGAAAGCTGCCAGTGCATACGGCATTACCGTTGATACCTTACTGTAACGAAGTGACGAGAGCCCCAACAAAATAAGAATAAAGAGTCCAACGGTGGCTGAAAGAATCACCTTGTCAAATCCCAACGAAGCTGGCAATCCAGGAATAAAGAAAAGTGGCAACAAAAACACTAAGCCAATCACTAAGTACTGCTCCAACTTAAGCATCATCGCCCCAATCCGGTCCGGCGTATCACGCTTGGGAACATTTGGTTGTAAGTCTGGCTGGTGATGAACTTGAACTGGTTGCGTTGTTTGTTCTGACTGGTAAGTCTTTGGGATAAAAGGGCTTCCTTGCATACAATAAATAATATTACTAACGTTTAGATATATTCTATCATAAAACAAAAAAGCCCCCGAAGGGTGCTTTTTTGTACACATAAGCCGAATTCTGTCAGAATCGAAATTCCGGATGATCATATACCTAGGGCAATTGTTGCCAATTGTCTCTTGCGGCTCTCTTCCGACAGCTTTTTGTTGAACGTTTTCAACAAAAAGCTGTCGGAAGCACGGCCTTGCACGCGAGTAAGGATTTAGCCGTTTCACCCCATATATTGCTATACAGGCTATTCCCAAAGATAAAATCGAAGGGAATTCCTTTGCTTTCGCGCTGGACGTCTCTGCTCGCACCTCTGATTTTTCAATCGACGGGTATTACCCGCTACCCGGCTCCACCAAACAAGGTGGGCGTGTTCGGACTTTCCTCCCTACGTTTTCTGCGTAAGGCGATCATCGTGTTCAGGTATTATGCAATACATTTAAATAAATAACAAGTGACTCTAACTTCCTTCTAAATTCATTACATCTCCCACTTTCAGCGAGCTACTCGCCACAAAACCGGCATTTGCTTCAATGACATACCAAGCCGGTGTTGGCGAAGAGAACGATTTTGGGTAGGTATTCGGCAAAATGTTCTTTTCCATATAAACAATTTTTCCATCTTTTCTTACCCAAATTACATCGAGCGGATAGTTCATGTCTTTCATCCAGATTGAATGCTCCCCTTCTGCATTAAAGACAAAAAGCTTAACAACATCGTCAGGAAGATAGGGGGTGTCAGAGAGTCCTTTGATTCGTTCCGATATTGAGTCTGCTACTGAAGCCTTAACTGATGTCGAACCAATGCGTATCGGGACTAATTCCGGAAAATACGTGCGCCAATCTTTCGATTTATCTGCTAATTCTTTACGGGCGTCTTCTTTTGGAATCTGGTACTCACCTCGTGCTACCGCATCGTTAATTTCTTTTTGCTTTTGCCCGACCGAAAAGTACAGCCACACGACACCACTAATAATAGCCAATATAATCAGCACCATCACGATTCGTTCTGCGGTTTTCATCATAGAGTGATGTGATTATACACCTTAGAGTAAGATGATTGTAGCGAGACCAAGAAAGATAAAGAAACCAAACACGTCAGTAGCAGTAGTAATAAGAATAGTAGCTGAAGTCGCCGGATCTTTACCAAAAGCCTTCATCAGGAGCGGGATGAAAGCTCCAAAGAAGCCAGCAATCACAAGATTACACACCATCGCGACACCAAGAACGAGCCCTAAGAGAGGACTATGGTTCCAGAGTGTTGCTACGATGGCTACCAACACGCCATTTATGAGTCCATTAACGAGTCCTGCTCCGACTTCGTTGAGAATTGGTTTTACACTACTCTTTAAGTCCACTTCACCGACGGCGATACCTCGCACCATCACCGCCAATGTCTGCGTTGCAGCATTTCCACCCATCCCCGCAATAATTGGCATGTAAATTGCCAAAAGCACCAACTGGCTTAGTGTGTTTTCAAACAGACTAACGACTGATGCCGCCAAAAAACCAGTAGCGAGGTTGATGATGAGCCATTGATAGCGATGTCTGACCTTGCTCCACATCGAGTCATGTACTACTTCGCTATCAGACACACCCGCAAAATCGTAGAGGGATTCAGCGGGAAGCTGATCGAAAAGCGGCTTTATTGAGTCTGCGTAAATAATCCCGAGCACGCTGGTGTCGTGATCAAGCATCACAATTTTTTTACTCTTGGTACTCGAAATTATGTGAGCCACTTCGGAGATGTCGGCCTGATACGAAATCGTCGGGATTGGCTGGACGAATTTCTTAAGCTGCGTGGAATTGCGTTCTCGTACCAGTGCAGCAAACGGCACTTCTCCGAGTAAGTGTCCTTTTTCCTGAATCAAAATCTCTGGATACTTCCCTGTTTCTTCGTAATGTTCGTCAATAATATTGGCCGCTTCACCAATCGTGACGTGACTCGGTAAGAATAAATAGTTGAAATTAATAAGCGAAAGTGTCGCTTGTGGATGGAACCGAAGAAAATAGTCGACTTTTTCTCGGATTTCACTTTTAAGCCGTTGCACAATCTTGCGACGGTACTTCACGTTGGTGATACGCGACAACACGTGCTCGACTTGCATCATATCCATATTGTCGAGCATGTCGACAATTTCGGTGAGGTGGAGTTGCTTCAGAAGTACTTGCTGGATATGTGTCGATAACTCAAGAAAAGAATCACTTTGTTCAAGACTACTAAGTGAACGAAAAATATCCAAACGCTCTTCCGGCTTATACGTAAGGCTGCGCGCATGTTCACTAAGAACTCGATTCATACCCCACAGTATACAAGTAAACGAAACACACCGCGCTGTCTTGCTGTGAAGACGACGCGGTGTGTTTTAAATGAGTAATTTCTCTGAAATTAAATAAGTACTTCGATAGTAGCTTTTTTTCGGAGCTCTTCAATGTATGAAGTAACTGCCTCTTGCTCCTTACTCGAACGAAGTTGCTTTTCAATCTGATCACGTACTGCTTCCAACTTAGGCAAGTCAGCTTTCTTTCCAGCTCCAGCAGCTTGGTCGTAGAACGCTTTAATTTCTTCGTCTGAGACTGCTATTCCCTTTTCTTTAAAGACTTGGTCTAGGAGAGTTTGGATTGTGAGCTCACTCTTAATGTCGCGACGTAGTGATTTTTCGTCTACATCAAATTGCGCCATTCTTTGTTTAAGGACATCTTCCCCTCCGACATCTGTCTTTAGTGTCTCGAGACGCTTATTAACATCTTCGTCAGAGATAGCGATACCACGAGTTGCAGCCTCTTGTTTAAGAAGTTCAGTATTAACGAGCATGTCGAGTGCTTGTGAACGAATACCATCCAAGACTTTAGGGTCAGTGATATCAGCTCCTTGCGCTCCAGCGGCAGACGAAAGCTGCGCCACGCTCACATCTAGATCGTGCTTAGTTGCCTTCACTCCGTTAATCTTTGCTACCGCTTTGTAGTTGTCAGCAAATTTATTGACCTTATCAAACATTCCCGTATGGATACGTCCTTCTGATTCCATAACGTACGTCAAACCAAGAATCGCAACCAGCACAAGCACAACTGCAACGATAGTGTACTTGTAGCGTCGCGCGCACACCATCACTTTCTTAAGCGGGGTCACAGCGTCCGCTGCGACAACTTCTTCAACAGAAGTGACTGCCTCGGCAGCAGGTTCTTCTTTTTCTTCGGTCTTTGTAATCGCTTCAACAGTTTCTTCAACCTTATCAGGAGCAGCTGCCTCAGCTACTACTTCAACTTCTGGTGTAGTCTCTACCACTTCAGTTACCACAGACTCAGCATCCCCGGTCGATGTAGTTTCAGAATTGTTTTCTTTTTCGTTCATATTTAAATGAGTTAGGTAAAAATTTCTTGAAAAGTAACCACCTAAAGTGGCTTTCAATGACGGAATTGTACACTACTGCGTGACTAGGACAAGGCCTCGGGATGTTGAGCAGACCAGCCAGCCATCACGACGGCAGTCGCGGCGGCGGCATTAAGAGACTCACAGCGAGGGTGAATCGGGATAGACAGGAGTTCATCGCAGAGCTCTTTGGTTTTTTCGCGCAGACCTGAGCCTTCGTTACCAAGCACAAATACAGTTGGACGAGTGTACTTTTCTGTGGTGGTTTTGGTGGTTCCTTCCCCTTCGAGCCCATAGACCCAAAAGCCATCTTCCTTGAGGTCACGCAGGACGGTATTTACATTAGGGATAGTCACCAGCGGAATCCGAAACGCCATCCCCGCTGATACCTTCACTACCGTCCCATTCACGGGCGCTTGATTGTGCGGCGGAATAAGTACGCCAGCAAAGCCAAAGGCCGCCGCTGAACGAATTACCGCACCAACATTGTGTGGATCTTGTACCTCTCCGAGGACCAAAAGTGCCACACTGGCTTCTTTAGAAAGTGTCTGCTTAAAAGTCTTGTACGGAATAGTGAGCTTCTCAGCAATCAGCCCAATCACTATCCCCTGGTGCGCTGCATTAGAAGAGACGCCACGTGGCGGGTTTTTCTCATTGAGTATTTTGAGTCGAATGGTCTTTTGAGCATCAAGTAGCTTTAAGAGCGTCACATCAGAAAAACCCGCCGCCACATGCGCCTCCACCACTACATCCGGTCGCTCCTTCAGCACCTCCCGCGCCGCATGCTTCCCAAAAATAAACTCAATCTCAGTTTTAGTCTTTTCCACTTTCATAATGCGGCCATCGTAGCACACTCTTTGACTTTTTCAAAAACTGTGATTATATAATATCAGCTTAAAGACCAGATTATCCTAGTTCCCTCTAAACATTGTCATACAGGAGAGTACCGATGCCCTACGTTAATGTCGTTTTTGACTGCACCAAAATCTCGCAAGAAATCGTAGACCAGTTGAAGCTATGGCTTCAACAAGCAGTCGCTGATGTACTAAGTAACCCCGACACGCTTGATATACCGATCACACCAGAAGTGTCGGTGGAACTTGCGTTGGGAGCCATCGAGACTTTACCTGAGGAAATCATGGTTACCCAGTACGTGGCGCATCCGACCGATGTGAACGTACCGCCACTTGAAATCTACATTCAAGCTGGCCGACCGAAACGACGCTCAGGAGATAAAATCGTCAGATTACTTGGAGGCTTAGTTGCTGCAAGTGGCCTGATTCCCGAAGAACACCTGGGTGAAGGCCTGTCTGGTATCTTTATCACCTTCCACCCAGACAACGGCTTCGGATTCATCCCTCGCCGTAGCTAGACGTTCGTCCGCCACACTTTTCAACCCTATGTAAATACACCCGCGCCGCAAGGTGGAGAAAACACTCCGCTTTCACACAACGGCGGGGTGTTTTCTTTATTCAAGGAAGTAACCGTGGTGCTTTGTGAGACATTGCGCAGAAACAGAAAATTCCGAGGAGAACCCTCGGAATTTTCTGAGCTATGATATTAAAGCCATGGGGTACCGAAACGTTTTTTTATATAGAGCATGTGCCAACAGCGTGGCGCAGCTAAGACGGCACTAAACGCACCTCCGACAATAAATACTGTGGCTGAAATTATTCGAAGTGCTGCAAAATGCTGAGCAATATAGCGCTCGCCCAGAATTGTGGTTTTGCCAACAACTTTAGTGATTAAAAAGAGCTCAATTCCCAAATGAATTAAGATTCCCAGTGATACACCAAAAATGATAAACACAAAAATATAAATACGCTTTCTCATACCAACAGTATACAACACCAAAATGCTTTAGTTGACTTATTTGCTGTCTCGTGTTATTTTAGCGGAACGCTTTTGTCACTTGTGTGGGGCCAATAGCTGCAGATGTCTGACTTTCTAATTTCAGGTCTCTGAATTACTTACCTGCACGCCCCGGAGTCCACATACTTATGTGGGTACTCCACTAATAATAAATATTGATGCCAACAAATACATCACGACGCCCTTCATCAGAAGGTCGCCGTCCTTATTCTGGTTCAGGCGGTGGGCGACCATCGACTGGACGACCTAGTTTTAGTAGTGACCGTCGTCCAAGCAGTGGAGGAGGTAGTCGCTCAGGCGGCGGAAGCCGTTTTGGCGGTGGCCGACCACCTTCTGGCGGCTCACGTGGCGGAAGCCGTGGTGGTAGTCGCAAGCAACCAAGCTTCGACCCTTCTCAATTCATCAACAAGAATCCCGTCCAAGCTGATACTGAGGTCTACGTACCAAAGCACAAGTTCGCTGACTTCAAGCTCGGACGAATGCTTGTCGATAACGTTGCCAAGCTCGGCATCGAATCCCCATCCCCTATCCAAGACCAAATCATTCCCCTCATCTGTGAAGGTAAGGACGTGATCGGTATTGCGGAGACTGGTACCGGAAAGACTGCAGCGTTCTTACTTCCTCTCATCGAAAAAACTACCAAGGAAAAGAACCAAGTCACTCTCATTCTTACTCCAACTCGTGAGCTCGCACTTCAAGCTGAAGGTGAATTCAAGAAGTTTAGTATTGGTACTAAGCAGTACTCAACGACTTGCGTCGGTGGTACTGGTATCCGTCCCCAAATTCGCGCCCTCGGCCGAAACAACCACTTCATTATCGGTACTCCTGGACGTATCCTTGACCTCATTGAGCGCAAGGTGATCAAGCCTGAGAAAATCACTAACGTGGTACTCGACGAAGCAGACCGAATGCTCGACATGGGATTCATCCACGACATGCGTCGCATCCTCAGTGGTGTCTCACGAGAACGTCAGACCCTCTTCTTCTCAGCCACTATGACTGACGAAGCAGAACGACTCGTAAATGACTTCATGCGTAAGCCGGTAACTATTTCTGTAAAAAAGAAAGATGTCACTAACAGTATCGCGCAAGACGTGGTCATGTACGAACACGTGCACAAGTTTGAAACGCTTCTCGCTTTGCTCGCAAAGCCTGAGCTCCAACGTGTGATTATCTTCGGTGCTATGAAGCACAGTGTGGAAAAGCTCGCGAATGAGCTTTCATCTCACGGTATCAAAGCTGACTCAATCCACGGCAATAAGAGTCATGGTCAACGACAACGAGCTCTCTTCGCTTTCAAAAGCGGACAGGTTCGCGTACTCGTCGCTACTGACGTCGCTGCTCGTGGTATCCACGTCGACAATGTCACTCACGTGATCAACTACGACTTGCCAAACACCTTCGAAGATTACGTTCACCGTATCGGTCGAACTGGTCGCGGAACCAAGAGCGGTATGGCTCTGACCTTCGTACCAAAACGTTAAGTATAAGAAAAAGCGCAGTCCTCAAGGACTGCGCTTTTTCTTTATTCATCAAACTCTCTCACTTCGTACAAATCTATAATTCCTTCTTGGTGCAACTGTTCTTGGATTTGTCCGGCTTTGAGCACTCCGTCTCTAGTAACATTTAAAACATCTTCAATCGTTCCTTCTCGTCCACTACTGATTAAATACCATTTCACACGAGCGAATTCAGCGTCACTGTATAGAAATTGTTTTACCATACTCTTTAATAGTAGCGCATTTTGAGGACACATAATGGCCACCTGTGCAGAACTCCAACTGACGAAAATCCATCTTTCCCTTGCTATAATCAACCGATGTCTAGAAATCGCCTGCTTCATACTCTGATTATTCTCATAGCAGCAGCTGTGGGGTATTTTTCTCACCACAACCTGCCAAGCTCTATCCCGCAAAACGAAGAGCAAATCTCCACTTCAACCCTCTACCGTGTCACCGACGTTATGGACGGCGATACTATACAAATAAAACGCGGCGGCAAAGAAGAAACCTTGCGTCTCCTTGGTATCAATACTCCCGAAGTTGATTCAAAATACCGGACTGCGCAGTGCTGGGGAAAAGAAGCTTCTGCCGAAACCAAAGCCAAACTTACTGGTACTTCAATTCGAATTGAAAACGACCAATCTCAAGCGGTGCGTGACAAATACAATCGACTTCTCGTGTATGTTTTTCTCGCTGACGGGACAAATTTCAATAAATACTTAGTCGAAAACGGCTTTGCCAAAGAATACACCTACGCAGCCGCTTACAAATACCAAAGTGAATTCAAAGCTGCGCAAGAGAAAGCCCGCGCAGAGTCGCGCGGGCTTTGGTCTCCCCAAAATTGTGAGTAGTAGTAATTACGGAAGGACTTTAATGTAAAAGCCGGCACTACCATATAGTGTATAGGTGCCGTCACTCAAATCTTGCGCGTACACCTCGACAGTCTTGCCGATTACTTGTTCCAAGTCACCAAAACTTGGTACTCCCTGAACTGATCCTACTTCAGCCTGACTCCAGCCGCGCAGCGTCGTGACATGTTTACCATCAATGACAGCAAAGCATTCTCCGTCAGAAAAGCATCCGGTATCAACTTTATCGAGTTTACCAGTGAAGTTTGCGGCTTTGAGTTTACCGACCGGAGCAGTAGAAGTAGCAGGATGCGCAATCCGAGCATTGTCAGTAGTGGTCGCTACAGGTGCGGTACTACTTGCAGTCGTTTGTACTGGCGCCATTTTTATTACTTTAAGATAGTGAGTGGCATCATGGCACGGTACTATTGAACCATCTTCCGCCACTTCCCCGCGGGCTGCCAACTCGTCACCAACAGCGACCTTCTGTATATCTACCATATCAGCAGCGGCCGGACACTGCGACCTGTCCTGTGGAACTGCAACTATTTTTGTTTCGCCGGTGGCAGTCAAAACAGTAAACATAATTGGGTCAGTACCCGAGCTGATAGTTTGTATCATCCCACCTACAAGCACCGAAGTAACAGGTGGTAGCTCTGCTTGCTGTGGCTGCTGCGTCGTATACCCAAATGAAGTAAGGAGATAGTAGGCCGCGAGCGCCGCTACCATCATGCCAGTGAGGATAATCAAGGCGTACGTGAAGATTTTTTTGCTGTTCATAATTATATTATTTGACCTTTTTAACCGTCGTACTTCGAGTGGTTTTTTTGTCTCGCTCCAGAAACGGCTGTTCTTTGAAGTGACGAATCCGAGGAATAAAGATAGCACCGACTCCAGAGATGATAGCAATAGCATAAAAACCATATCCAATCGTCATACCGACAGCGGCCGAAAACCAGAGGCTCGCGGCAGTAGTAAGGTTGCGCACACCAAGACCGTCTTTGAGAATCAGACCAGCTCCTAAGAAACCAATACCCGTAACAATCTGTGCGGAAATGCGAGACGTCGACGCCGGATCAACCACATTGGAAAGTACAGTAAAAAGCATGGCTCCAGTAATCACAAATATATGTGTACTAATACCAGCGTCCTTCCCGCGCAGTTCGCGCTCCGCCCCCATCATGTACCCCAACACAAGACTAATTCCAAGACCTTTAAGAAAGACAAAGGTCAAAGGGTCTACCATCGCGAGGTATGGTGAAATATATTCCATACCTATGAGTATAACAGTGCGGAAGCATCCATGTGGAAGGCTCTGTTGAAAGAGAAAACTCACCATGGTACCGTACAGTTTGGAACGCACAAAAAAGGAGCTCCTTGATGCCTGAAACCCCTACCGCCAAACGCGTTTTGATTGTTGGCGACACCCCGCGCTGGAAAAAGACCGCACTCGCTGCAATACCTGATGGATGCCACGTGCGAGTGGGCACCGATTACATCGACGCACTCGGAACACTTTTCAAACCAGAAGGAGTAGGGGAAGAGCGATTCGACCTACATATTCTCGCCCACCAAATGCCTGAGAAAAACAATGGCCTCGGAATTCTCACTGAACTGCGAGAAGATGGTCAAACCGGCCATGTAATCATCTTTTCCGATCATGTTGACCGAGAAACGGTGAGCAAGATTGCTGAGCTCGGCGGTATCGTGATTTCTCGCAAAAACGGCGGGACAAAGCTCGCTGCGAAAGTTGTAGGACTCTTGATGGCATAACGCAAAACCCCGGAACCAGCGGTTCGGGGGTTTTTATATACATCTCTTTTTAATGTTTTTGAGTTACATAGTAAGCAACAAAGGCGGCAGTCGCAACAGCTAGAAATGCCCCGATACAAATCAATATATTTTTTCTCGAGACTTTAAAATAAATCTTAGTATTTTTTGAGGCTACTTCTTTTTGTGGCTCCTCTACCACAATATCCTCAAAAACTATATTGGCGTATCTCGAGGCCTTAGGTGGATCTACCCAGGCTGGAGAAGTGACGGGTTCTGGTGCTGCAACAGGAGGCGGTATCGGAGCAGGAATATAGGTTCCATCGAAACGTGCAAGTGCTTCAGCGCTTTCAGCATCAGACCATTGTGCATCATAAAAAAGTTTTAAAAGCGCTTCTTTATCGAGATTGGAATACTCACGCTTTAGCAATTCAACGTAAACAATTTGCTCTTGCTTTAACATATGACACTGACTATGTAGTAAAAAGTACTAATTTTAAGTATAGCAGTAGACTTTTTGTTTATACAGTTACACAAAAAGAACGAGGGGGAGAGCGTTCGCTTCATAAACGCGAAACCCGGCTTAAAATCAGACCACTGCAACTGAATGGGTGGCCACGCCTTTTGCGCTTTTATCCCGTTATGGTATCGTCTTTAGAGAACAATCGGAGGCTTTTCATGGGACGTTTTTACACCTCATTCACCAGCATCGGGCGTTATGCGCTCGTACGGCTGGCGAGTCGAGGTGGGGACTATCTCATTTCGACATCGCTTATCACTCTCTACGGGAGTCAATGGTTCTTCCCCGCAATCGCGCTTTCAAGTTCCTTCAATATCAGCATCGACTATCTCGGTCAGAAGTTTTGGGCATTTAAACAAGCAAACCCAACAACCAAACGGCGCAGTGCCCGAGAAATCGTCCTGTATCTTTCCTTGCGTGGACTCTATGCTGTGCCGGCATTTTTGTCACTGTTCCTTCTCTACAAAATCCTTGAAGTACCCTACGCCGTCAGCGCACTACTTGTCACTGGCGTTCTCTGGTTCATCTCTTTCGAGTCATTTCAAGGAGTCTTCACAGGATCAACCCGACGCCTCCCCTCTGTGGTGCGTCAAGCCAGAATTATCATCCTCAAAAGAGCTCGCACATAGCGAGCCTTTTTTATTTTACTGAGTCAGTCGAGTAACAATTCATCTTAATTACTTTTTCATTCAGATCACGGGGTACGACAAGACACTCTGACGAATCATGGATTACTACCTTTTTCGTACTTGTGAAGTGGAGTGTTTTTAAAGGATGTCAGAATTGGTGTGATGAAATTCCACGCTGCTGCCACCTCTTCCCCACTCACAAAGCGAGTCTGGTCACCGATGATACAGTCGTACAAAACTCGTTCGTAAGCCTCCGGTGATCGAAAAACCTCACCTTCTTGTGACGCCAAGAGAAGGTCGCGCTCATGAAGCCTAAAGACAAACCCTGGCTCCTTCACCCACATAGTCAATGTGATGGTCTGCTTCGGTGAAAAACCAATTCGAAGTACATTGCGGTGAAAGTGTCTCTCCGGCTTTGCCGCACACGAACAATCATCAATCGGCTTAAACATAATCACTGCTTCTGCCAAGGACGCACCCATCGCTTTTCCTGATTCAAGGCTAATATGAACGTCCTTCCAAAGCTCGCTATCGCTATGAGTTCCGATTTTGAAGTATGTTTCCGTATCACTCAAAGGACTCACTCCTGGTGTCTCCAGGTATCCTTGGTATTGTGCTCGCTCATGAATATCTGTCTCGTGTATCACTAGCGCTTTGATAGCCGCCAGCCGACTGGAGCGTATAGCAGCTGAAGAATTCATATCCGTCGAATCCATCGTGAGCAGTGCCAACATCTGCAGCATGTGATTTTGGCCAACATCACGGAGCGCACCAATACCGTCGTAAAACGAACCTCTAGTAGAGACGCCTTGTGATTCAAAAAGACGCAAGTCGATTGACTCAATGTGCGTCCCATCCCACGAGTCAGCCAAGATACTGTTGGCAAATCGCAGTGAGAGAATGTTTTCAATTGAGTCCTTCGCGAGGTAGTGATCGATACGATAGATCTGATCTTCATTGAATGTCTCGCATAGTTGTCTCTCCAACGCCGCAGCCGTCTCTAAGTCGTTTCCAAACGGTTTTTCTACGAGCAGCCGCGACCACGAACCAAGTCCGTCACAGAGTGACATCACCTGACTTTCTTTTAGTTGAGTAAATATATCTGCGTATAGACTAGGCGGGACAGCCAGATAAAATAATTTGCTCGTGCATTGACCGACATAAGCATCGAAAATAAGTAGTTCGTCTTTTATTCGATTATATGATGCACTGTCATCAAAATTTCCAGCCGCAAAACGAACATGTGAACAGAAGTTCATGAGTGTAGCTTCGTCGCTCTCAGGTTCTTTCGTTTTTACACTATCGTTTACAAACTTCTGATAGTCTTCATGCGAAAATTCTTTTCGTGACAAACCAACGATGACAAACTCATCTGGCAGTCGCTTTTCGTTATACAGATTAAACAAAGCTGGAAGAAGCTTGGTCTGCGCCAAGTTACCTGTCCCGCCAAAAATAACAATCGCTGTCGGCTGATTCTGAGCTGCTTGTAATACCATCCCCTTATCATACACAATCGTCATTTTTTCAGCACCTTCTCCATTCTGTCGCATCAAAGTACTCGAGAATTGCGGCTGGAAAGAAGCCTAAAGCTGACTAGCCGCCCACCGAGATTTTAATTTTTCGATTCTTTCTAGCAAGACAGGATGATCAATGAAGTGTATTGAATACGTGAGGAATTCTTCAAATAATGGCATTCCTTGTGACTCTTCATATTCCAAAGCTTTTTCTACCGCCTGATACTTGTCGAGCTGTCTCCCAAACACCGCTGCTGGATCATTGGAATTTTCAAATCGTAACCATAGACTCATTATTTCTTCGCCATTTGGTAAGTTTGCACAAAGACTCTCTAGCGCTCTTTTTTCGTTTTCAAACTTTAATTCTTTTAAAGCTTTGCGTTTATTTGGCTCCAGTTCAAGCAGCACCTCGTCACCATGGATAGCCTCCGGCCAATCGTGCACTTCTACCATATCAACAAGCCCATTAATTTCTTCTTCTGTCAGTAGTGGTGAAAGTTCGCACGCAAGAGAAACCAACGCTTCTGTGTGCTCTTTTACTGATTCTGGGTTTTCGACACCATTATCAACCCAACCAGTCCGTTTCAAATCCTGTAGTAAAACATAGACCTCAGAGGCTATTTTTTCAAACTTCAAGAGTCTCTTTTCATTCTCGATTTCAGTCAATTTCATATAATTATTTAATTAAGCAAAGCACCGACAAAAGTCTGCTCTTTGTCGAACAGTACATATTTTTCAAAGTTCTTGGAATC
>JAYVWI010000040.1:0-10567 GCA_043786195.1 Minisyncoccota bacterium | reverse complement strand
GCGTCCGACAGGACGCACTTTTTCCTTTAAACTTTCAGCTCTGCTTCGGTCATGTCGTCTTTTGTTAGGCGAATACTGTCGCCTTTCTTCACCTCACCGCTGATAATCTTTCCGGCGATTTTCTCTTCCACCACATCTTGAAGGACTCGTTGCATTGGTCTGGCGCCAAACTCAGGGCTGTAGCCTTTTTGTACTAAGACCTCGAGAAGGTCGTCGGCGATTTCAAGTTCGTAGCCTTTTTCTTGCATCCGCTCGTAGAGTCCACTGAGCATAAGTTTAGCCACTCGTCCTTGCTCTATGAGTGTAAGTGGCTCGAAGATGATAGTGCTATCAAAACGGTTGAGGAGCTCGGGTCGGAAAATTCCTTCTTGAATAATGTGGTCGATAATTTCTTGAGTAAGATGTGAAAGTTCTTTTCGTTGTTCAACGGTTTTAATGATTAATTTACTGCCGGCATTTGAAGTGGCAATAATGATGACGTTGCGGGCATTTACCTTATTGCCACGCGCGTCGGTAAAGATTCCCTCGTCAAGAATTTGTAGGAATAAATCGTGTACCGAACGGGTAGCTTTTTCAAACTCGTCGAGAAGGAGCACAGCATAAGGATGTTCGCGGAGAACGTCAGGGAGCGCTCCACTGATTTCTCCGTCCCCCACTAGACGTACTAATGCGTCGTCACCACTGTACTCAGACATATCAAAGCGAAGCATTGCCGCTTCTGTGCCAAAGAAAGTTTTCGCCAACGCTTTAGCAGTTTCAGTTTTTCCGACACCGGTAGGTCCAAGAAAGAGAAAGGAACCGATTGGCTTTTCACTTGATTGAATATCAACACGAGCTCGACGCATGGTGCGGGCGATAGCTTTGAGTGCTGGTTCTTGGCCGATTACTTGTTCGTGGAGTTTTTCTTCAAGGTGAAGTAAAAGGTCACGTTCACTGTCTTGAATCGGACCAGCCGGAATACCAGTCTTTTCGCTTACGACTCCGTACACGAAATTACTATCAATAGTCTCCTCATGTGCTCGACCAGCAGCACTCGCTACTTCGGTCAGTAGAGTGACAGCTTTGTCGGGCATGTCTCCTTCAACAATATACCGGTCAGCTGCAGTAGCCACAGCTTCAAGTGCTCCGTAGGTGAAAAGAGTGTGGTGACGCATTTCATTTATAGGAACGATGGACTCGAGAATACGGACTGTCGCGGCTGTGTCGGGTGTCTCTATAAGGACTTCAGCAAAACGTCGCACGAATCCTCCAAGTGGCTCAAGATAGGTGTGGTAAGCACCTGGCGTGTCGGTAGCAACGACCTGAAGTAGTGGTGAAGAGAGATATTCGTCTAGAAGTTCAGGAATAAAGACGCCCAACGCTTGTGCCTCACGGATAACCGTACTGAGGTTTTCAATCACAATTACGATGTTGCCAGAGTGGAGGGCTTCATCAAAAATTGTAAGAAGTGTGTACTCGAGTTCATTCTTTTCTTTATGTGTCGCAAATAATCTATTGGTATCTAGAGCGATAATTTGTTTTCCAGTAATAGAGTTGAGAGAGACTCCAGTTTCGATGCGGCGTTTGACTTCCATTACGAGGTCAATCTTACCTACTCCCGGTTCACCGACAATGAGAGCGTTGGCGGAGCGGTTCCGCGCAAGGATGGTTTCAATCTCAGTGATTTTTTCTTGAGCATAGGGTGCGTGGTTAGTTAGCATAGAAAACACCGCCGACGTATTGATATTGCGGGAGAATCTTTGTAGTAAGAAAGCCGTGCCGTACGTCCACTCTCGACCGATACCTTGGGTCTTTGAGAGGAGGTCCTTGCTCCACCAACGTAGTAGCTGCTTTTCTTGATGATGTGAAAGAATTACCCATGTTAGTGCGGCTATGTAGGTTTCACTTGAAATGCCACTTTCTTTGAGTAGTTTTTTAAAAGCAAGATCGTGAGTAAGGAGGTAAGTGCCAAGTGAAATGAGAGAGAATAGTTGCTCATCAGGAAGAATGATTTCTCCCGCGGTTATTTTTTGTCGGCTGTTTTGTAGAAAAGAGTCAACGGCCTCAAATGAGACGCCTGTGCGAAGAAGAACGATAGAGCCCAGAGTAGAAGTGCAGAAGGCATAAGCTAGGTCGTCTGGTGAACTAAGAATGACCCTGGCTGCTTCGTATGTGGTGCCGGAGACAGGCTCGTCGTCAAGGCCAATAATAGAGTTTATTCCTTTGAAGTAAAAACTATTGTGGTAGGTAAAAAGGAGCATCTGCTCAAACCAAAATGAAAATAGTATAAGACTGACGCCCAGAAGACTAAGAGCTAAATGTTGTTTTGCAAAAAGAGAAAAAGCAATTAATGCCGTAGTGCCGATGAGCACCCACCCCCAGAAAAATGTTGTTCGCAAGAGCGAGAGTACTCGACGGCTCGTGATGCGCTCAAGGGCGATGCTGCTTTTAAAAACTACGGCGTGTTCTAAAAGTGATTTCATAGAATAGTATTTGAGATAAGTAGACTCACTCCAAGGCCAAGTGCGCCAATAATCACAATCGGTGCGATAACCCAAAATAGAGATACTATTAAGCCCGTAACGACAGTACCAATCAGTATCGTAAGACCAATGAGAATGACAGTACCACGCATAATAAATCCAACGGTGCGAGACAGAAGGTTGACGACGATGTATGCGGCGAAGTTCTCAAAGCTAAACC
The DNA here is from genome assembly GCA_043786195.1 of Minisyncoccota bacterium. Taxonomy (GTDB): domain Bacteria; phylum Patescibacteriota; class Minisyncoccia; order Phycocordibacterales; family UBA918; genus OLB19. The sequence continues at coordinate 7,885 of JAYVWI010000040.1, read as the reverse complement.
CCGACTGTTTTTCTTCGGTCATTCGTTTCCAAGGTGAAAAAAGCGAGCGCGCAAGTTGCGGCAATGAAAAGAAGTGAATAATAAACCACAGGAAGTTGAGCCAGACGTGGAAGAGTTCGCCAAACGCTCGACCGTAGTGCCAGCGAAAATAGTCTGAGATGATACTCGTAAAGATCATGCAAATATTATACATGGCAGGGTACAGAAAAACGCGGTGAGGGCAGAGCCCTCACCGCGTTTTTTCTTCAACTATGCGCGCTGTACGTTTGCTGCAGCAGGGCCCTTAGGACCTTGTTCTACTTCAAATGTAACCACGTCGTTTTCATTGAGCTCATCGAAGGTGATATCAACAAGAGATGAAGCGTGGAAGAAAACATCTTTACTACCATCTTCTGGCTTGATAAATCCGTAACCTTCGTCTCGCTTTCGTACGATTGAACCTTTCATTGTTGCGTTGCTTAAACTTTATTAACTACAAAACTTTACTTCGCCTGATCTTTTCCCAAGAGGAGCTCGTTTCGTTACCAGCATTAAAGCATATCTAGCTATAAAGACAAGAGTCGCAGGGTGTACCTACCCCACCAGAGTGCTATAATTTTATTATATGACAGATGTATCTGAAAAGAAGGTAGTCCTTCTAGTAGAAGATGACCAAGCTCTCCGTGAACTTTACGCTACGGCACTGATTAATGCCGGATTCGACATTTTAATGGCCGAAAATGGCGAGCAAGGTGTCGCTTTTGCCCTCAAGCACCATCCCAACCTTGTTTTGCTTGATATCGACATGCCTATCATGAACGGGCATCAAGCGGCTGAGAAGCTCCGCCTAGATAGTTGGGGCAAGGATGCGCGTATCATCTTCCTCACCAACCACAGCGATGCGCAAAATGTCGCCCACGCCATTATGCAAAAGCCAGAAGATTACATCGTAAAAGCGAATGTGCCAATCAAAGACATGATCAACCAAGTCCGGATAGCTATCTACGGCAACCACTAGAATTCCCTGGGGATTTCTTTTTCCAGAATGACAAAGTCGATCCCTTTTTCCTTGAGCTCTCGGGTAAAGTGTGGGTAAGTGACGGCTTGGCCTACTTCAGTTAGGGTAGCGTCATGTACTGGAAATGCGATTCTTGGTTGCACCTCTAACGCGTATCGAATTGCGTCACTGACTTTACACCATGGTCCGGCGACCGGCAGTGCTAGAATCCCCACCGACTTATTTGGAAGGGTGTACGCATCGCCTGGATAGAAGAAATTGTCTTCTACAAAGTAGCCAGTATTTTGCACAAGCCCAAAGTCTCCAAAAATCTCAACATGTTCCCCATCGTACGCTTCAAGTAGTACGTCTACGACAGTCGCAGCATCTCGTCCTTCTAATATATGTACATCGATATCACTCTGCTTGAGAAGAGTGGCGACACTTGTGTTGCTCACTATGATCGCTTCAGGATTTTGCTCCATTATATGTACCAGTGAGTCAGTGTGACAGTGGTCGGCATGTTCGTGGGTAATCAAAATAATATCGATGTTGGTAAGTGTGTTTTGAGTACTACTAAACCTACCCGGATCAGTCAGAATCCGTTTCCCGTTCGTTTCTATGAGTAAACAACAATGTCCATATTTCGTGATAGTCATAACCTCATGGTATCACTCCACTTCCTGTTTGACAGTATACGTACCCTGAGACTGTGTCAAAACCAGAGTCTGAAATGGCGACTTAATTCGTCATCGGACTGCAGCTCTTTTTAAATTCACAAAAGAACAGCCCACCAAGGAGGGCTGTTTTATATCAAGAGGAGAGAGAGTGCTGCTTGGCAAACTTCCGCCAGTGAGGTCGCCACTGTTTTTGGAAGACTGCGAGATTTACTTCATCCCAGTACTTTCCTTGCGAAAAGTGCTGTTCGCGTTTGCGACCCTCTTCCTCGTAGCCGCACTTAAGACTGTACCGAATACTGCGTTCATTAAACGCAATTACGTTTGAGCAGACTTTGTGCAGGTTGAGCGTGTTGAAGGCGTAATCGAGCAGCAGCATTTTAGCTTCGCTTCCGTAGCCTTTGCCCCAGTAGTCTTTTTCGCCGATAAGCGCACCGGTAGTCGCGCGCCTGTCTTTGTAGTCGATACCATGCAGTCCCATTGTGCCGATGATTTTTCCGTCGACCACAAGTGCGACGACGATATCGTGCGGCTTACGTTTAGGAAGGTTGGCAAACCAATCCCTCTCCTCGGCTTCCATCATAGGGAAGTGGGTAGCAAGAAATCTCGTTACTTCAGGATCGTTTATCCAGCGCACAATGTGCAGCAGATCAGCTTCAAGCACCGGCCGCAGCGTTACTCGCTTGGTTTTGCGCCAAACGATGTCTTGTTGTTGCGTAAGCATCAGCAGTTCCTTCCTTGATATGTTGAAGAACAATACTTCATAAAAACCTCGGTTCCTATGGAGCCGAGGTTTCTCTATCTACACAAGGAGATTTAGGAGAGGTGCGGTATACAGATACCACGGCTACATACAAACGAATGACGCATCTTATCGGCGCGTTCAATACGCCCACAAAGTGATGCGAAATTCGTAGTTTTAACCTGGTACATATATCTATGCATATATTCAAAATAACACGGTATCATTTTCTGTCAATGTTTATGTCTAAACATTGTCCCCTGCGACAAACCCTGTGCTCCAGCAGAGCTGAAGACTGTATCCTCCAGATGGCCGGTCAATGTTGAGCATGTCCCCTACTATGTAGAGCCCTGGGACTACTTTTGACTCCATGGTTTTAAAATCTATTTCTTCGAGCGATACACCCCCTGAAGAAACGACCGCCTTATCTTCCCCGAGCAAACCTTTCACGTGTAGTGGCACGGCTTTGAGATAAAGTGCGAGCGCTGTCCGTGTTTCGGTAGAGACGCTATGACAAGGCGTATCGGCGTCAATGTTTAGTTCTTTAAGTATTTCCCCAACGAGCGCGGTCTGAATAATTTCGGCTAAGACGTTTTTTAATTTCTTATTTGAATTATCAGTCAGTAGTTTTCTAAGGGATACTTTAAACTCCCCGGCATCTTTTTCCGAAAAGAGGTCAAGCATCAGTGTCACCTCGCTATGTGCGAGTAACTCCCCCACCGTCTTACTCAGGTTAAGTACCGTAGGCCCCGTGATGCCAACATGAGTGAAGAGAAGTTTTCCCTTGTGGACACTTTGTTTTTTGCTGTCGGCAAAGAGCGTGAGCTTTATATTTGTGAGAGTGAGGCCACTCAGCTTCTTAGTCCAAGTATTTTTAAGCGTAAGTGGCACGAGTGCAAAGTTGTTGGGCACTACCGTATGCCCGAGCTTCTTGAGCCAGACATACGCGTCGCCGGTGGAACCAGTCTCTGGTCTTGAAGTCCCGCCGGTTGCTATCACGCAAGAACGCGTCTGTAGCACCTCGCCACCCTCAAGTGTAACTGAAAAAATCCCCGTCTTTTTATCGCTGACAATAGTTTTGACCACGCACCTTGTTTTGACAGAGACTTCAGCCTTTTGGACTTCAGTGTGGAGTGTGTCGCAGATAGTCTTGGCTGAGTCGGTAGTCGGAAACAATCGTCCCTCATTTTCTTCTTTGAGCTCAACCCCGCGTGTAGCAAACCAATCAATAGACTCCTGCACCCCGTGTTGCATAAAAGTCGAGAAAAGAAACTTACCACTACCCTTATAGTGGTGAAGCATATCGCGTACCACTGGTTTATTGTTGGTGACATTACAGCGGCCACCTCCCGTGATAAGAAGCTTCTTCCCTAAGTGAGGATTTTTCTCCAGCAAAAGCACCCGCTTCCCGCGAGCCACTCCGGTGGCCGCCGCCATCATCCCCGCCGGCCCCCCACCAATCACAACCACCTCCCAAATTTGAGTACCCATGTCCCATGAGTATACCTATATATGTATAAACAAAAAAGCGAATATAAAAAATGTCCGGGCGGAATGCTCGGACAAAGGTGCTGGGCAGCAGGATTTAGGCTTGGAAGGTGTTCCTCCCATGTTCAACACAATTCTCGCCTCGGCGCTGTGACGCTTTCTCAAGAATTGGCCTACTCGAGGACTGTTCCGGTTAGCCCGAAATGCTCATATTTGCAGGTCTTAACCACGCGAGCGGCAGCCACTGGCCTGGTCGGGTAACGGTGCATGTCGCCCGAATCGCCGACAGATGGGTTTTGTTGCCATCCGTCCGAAATAAATCGTATTGGTCTCTCCCCACTCCCCCAGCTTTTGCAGTATACAAAGTTGTTAAAATTAATCAACCACAATGATGGTGACTTACTCTCCGCTACGAAGAATCTTCCCCATCACCTTTCCCTTCGCCAGTTCATCAATCAGTTTGTCGAGATAGCGGATTTCTTGCATGAGTGGTTCTTTCACCTCTTCCACGCGCACGCCGCAGACGACGCCAGTAATCAGCTTCCGTTTTGGGTTGAGCCTGGGTGCTTCTCTAATGAAAGTCTCAAAGTCGGTTCTTTTCTTGAGTACGTTCGCCAGCGTCTCACCTTTATACCCCGTGAGCCACGCGATGATGGTATCGACTTCTTCCTTCATTTTTCCCTTCTTCTCAACTTTTTTAATATAGAGCGGGTACACTCGCGCAAAGCTCATTGTATAAATTCGGTGAGTTTCCATATACTTAATCCACCAGCACTTCTTCCGCATCCGGAAATGAATTGTATCCTTTGGCGCGCATACTGGCGCAGTAGGCGCCGACGTCATATATATGTACAGTGTCACCAATGTGCGCTTTCTTGAGCACTCTGGGTTCGACACTTTCCGGGTCACCTTTCTCAGTCGTGAAGATGTCACCCGACTCGCAGTTGTGACCGACGACTATGTACGGATGAGTTTCGGTCTCATTATTTATTACTTCAATCGTATGTTGAGCACCGTAGAGCGTAGTGCGGAGAAAGTCATTCATGCCGGTGTTGAGACGCAGGAAGGTGTGACCAAATTTCCCCGTATCGACAATATCGTCGATAGTGGTGACGAGTGTTCCAGCGTGCGCGATAAAGTATGTCCCTGGTTCTATCTCAAGATGAAGCTGTCGACCGGTCTCAGTCGCAAAAGCCTCGAGTTTCTCACTGAAGGTTGCGAAGATGTCAGTCATATTTGCTTCGACTTCCTCACCGTAGCGGTGCACCTTGTATCCTCCGCCAACATTAAGCGAAGTCACGTCCGGATACTCGCGAGCGATATCGAGAGCTTGCTCCATTACTTGCCCCCAAACATACGGGTCAGCACCAGAACCAATATGAATATGAAGACGATCAATAGCCACCCCGCAAGCGGCAGTCATGGCGCGCACCTTATCGCCATACTCATACCAGATACCAAAGCTTGAGTTCACTCCCCCCGTGTTGGTGCGGTTGTTGTGACCACTCCCCATGGCGGGATTGATACGCACACCGACACGGTCAGGTCGGTTAGCTGTCGCTAAAAATGTCTCCAACTGCTTAAACGAAGTCGCCACAAACAACACCCCAGCCTCTAGGAGCTCCCCCAAATTCCCCGCCGTCTGCTGTGAAGACAGCGAGATCCGCTCACCTACTACCCCAGCCTCCAGCAACATCTGCGCCTCAAAACTAGAACTAGCGTCAAAGTGCACCCCACCCTCATCCATCATCCCCAAAATTTCCCCATGAGGATTCGCCTTCACCGCATATCGCACCGTACACCCAAAAGGTGCCTCAAGAGCAGTCAGCTCAGAAATCCGCTCACCAATAATTCTTCGACTGTATTCAAAACGTGGTGTTTGCATATGTCCCAGTATAGCAAATCAGTTTGTTGCTAGACATTGCATGTAGCTATGATAATCTCTGATTAGAATTTGAGCATGGAGGTATAAAATGTTCTTAAGTAAGCTTATCTCCGCTGGTGATAAAGCAATGTACGGACATCAGCGCCGGCAGAGACAATATGAACAAAAGTTGAAAAAGGGCAAAAACGGACCTATTCCCCAGGCAGTCACAAAAGAAGAGTTTGTCTCAGCCAGAAACCAACGTTCACGGCTCGCCCGATTGTGGTGTTGGTGGGTTGGACATACTGATACTGGTTGCAGTGTTGAAAAAAGCTTCTTCAGTTCTTCAGGCAATCTGTACGACGGTTGGAAGTATCATTGCGCCCGTTGCGATACTGTTGATATCTTTCCTGATAAGAGGTCAGCCTACTTTCGGTTTAGGGTCTGGCTGGAAATACGTTCCAAAGTACCTTTTGATATATAGTTTCACCATTCGCTCGCCTAAAAACGGGCGATTTTTATAATAGTTCGAACTTTTTTGGGAATGCGGTAGACTATGAGCATGAAAATCTATTCTTGGAATATGAACGGGATTCGGGCAGTGGCACGAAAGGGCGAATTGGTGCCTTTTATCGAGAAACATCAGCCGGATATCCTCTGTATTCAAGAAACGAAGGCCAGCCAAGACCAAATCGACGTTGATTTGCCTGATTATGAGGAATATTGGTGTTCGGCGGAGAAAAAAGGCTATTCTGGCACGGCTATTTTCACCAAACACACTCCCGAAGCCGTGATCAATGGCCTCCCCGAAGACATTGTCGCCAAGTACCAGCTGGCCGACTCATACGGAGACACCACCAAAGAAGGTAGGGTCATCGTCGCGGAGTTTGAGGAGTTCTATGTAGCGACGGTCTATACCCCCAATGCCAAGGACGACCTCTCCCGCATCCCCATGCGCCAAGCCTGGGATCCTGCCTTTCTCGAGTACATGGACAGACTGCAGCAGGAGAAGCCGGTCATCTTCTGTGGCGACTTCAATGTCGCTCACACTGAGCTCGACCTCGCCCGCCCGAAGGAGAACAAAGGCAAGAAGGGATTCACCAACGAAGAACGTAGTGGCTTTGACGCCATGATTGAGAAAAATTTCCTCGACAGCTTCCGTCTCTTCAATACCGAAAATGGCAACTACACCTGGTGGTCACACTTCGGTGGCGCGCGCGAGCGCAACGTTGGTTGGCGTATTGACTACGTGATGATATCAAAAGATTTGGCACCACTTGTCAAAAGTGCGCGTATCCATGCAGACGTCTATGGGAGCGACCATTGCCCTGTGTCTATCGATATCAGCCTTGATTAACAAGGTTAAACAGAGTAAAACACAATCACACGATTCTCAGAATTGTCAAAACAAGAGTCGTGCTTTTTTAAAGGACAAGTTATCCCCACTTATCCCCTGTGTTGTCCTTTACGAAATATTGTAAAGGACATATTATCTATGCAGGCCCAGAAAGGGCGAGCAGGAATCTCCTGAGACTTGAAGAGAAACATCTTCTCACCAAGTTCCAGGAGTTACCTCTTAAAGAGTTCATTCCAAAATCAATTGAGTATTACCTCCAAACTCAAAACTAACGTTCATAACCCACCCCACAACGAAATCCAAGATGTTACTCTAGTCTCATCAAAAAAAAGATTTCCAAATACAATCGTAGAGAACTTCGGATCGGGTACAGGCTTAGCCAATTAGCCACCCACTTGGACTACCATAGTCCTCCAAAATAAGTTCATTAATCAAAGGCCTGAGAAGTCGGATAGCAAGCACACAACTTGTCCATCGACTCCTCAGGCCTTTTTTTGTTTGAGGCAACGAGCAGCGAAGCTGCGACTATGCCGAAAATATACAGGCGCTTAGCATATTTCGACCCCTTCCTAGGGGAGAAATAGGCTGCAGCGAGCTGTAGGCATGACTACAAATCTCCAACGTGAAATACCGTCCAGACGCGAATCCAACTGCCGCGAGCTGTATGAAAAGTCCCTATTTGGCAAATATCCACTCAATCAAAAAGCAGCTCCATGAGCTGCTTTTCTCGTTTGTCCTTTATCCAACCTTGTGCTCCCTAGCAATGTCCCTTAGAGCTGCC
>JAYVWI010000039.1:0-11504 GCA_043786195.1 Minisyncoccota bacterium | reverse complement strand
TTCTAAAAGAAAAGAACATCCGCACACCCGTCATGGTGCTTTCGAACCTGAGTCAAGAAGATGACCTAAAGCGCACCCAGGAGCTTGGAGCAAAGGACTTTTTTATTAAATCAAACACGCCGATTTCTACTATTCTTGAGCATGTAAACAAACTTCTCGATTAACTTCTCTTGCCATGGATTCTTACAAAAAAACTATCTCAGCTTCAGCTGCGCTCGCCCGCAAACTGGAGGTATTGGCCCTAGAAAAGGAGACCACTCGACGAAAGTTGGTCATCACCGCCAAAAAACTGGCTGTAACCGCAAAAGAAAAGGAAACTGTTCGACGTAAACTACTGGTGACGGCTAAACAACTTGCTGCTAATGCTGGAGAGGTTGCACAAGCAAACAAATACGCTCGAAGCCTTATTGAAGCCTCTCTTGACCCCTTAGTTACAATTAGTCTCAAAGGGAAAATTACTGATGTTAATGAAGCGACGATCAAGGTCACCGGTGTTTCGCGTCAGAAACTTATAGGTACTGATTTTTCGAACTATTTTACCGAACCTTCAAAAGCCCTCGCAGGATACAAAAAAGTTTTTAGAGAAGGGTCAGTTACTGATTATCCTCTTACTATTCGCTCACGGGTAGGAAAATTAACCAATGTCCTCTACAACGCGTCAGTGTATAGAGATGATAAAGGTAATGTTCTTGGAGTATTTGCCGCTGCGCGTGATTATACACGAGCAAAAAAAGCAACTGAACTATTAGCCGTCACAGCCAAACAACTCGCTGCAGTTGCAAGGGAAAAAGAGGATGTTAGACGTAAACTGGTGGTAACAGCTAAAAGGCTAGCATCAGCCGCTGAAGAAAAAGAAAAAACGAGACGAAAACTGGTCGTGACAGCTCAAGAACTCAAGCGACTACAAGTCACTCTTGAGAAAAAGGTGCTCAAGCGAACGAAAGATCTGGAGCAGATCAGGTCTCGCAACGAAGCTATTCTCACCAGTATTGGTGACGGACTAGTAGTAGTAGATAAAGAAGGGAAAATAAGCTACATCAACAAATCCTTCGAGGAAATGCTAGGCTGGAAGAGCCAGGAAATTATTGGGAAGAGTATGGTCGAAGTGGTTCCGCGGGAGGATTTTAATGGAATCGGGGTATCTTTTAAAGAACGTATCTTGACGCAAGTATTGGCGGGAGAGAAGTTTGTTGCCGACCTCACCAACCCGTTCTACTACATTCGTAAGGACATGAGTCGTTTCCCCGCCAGTAGTATTGTGGCGCCGGTAGTTCTCAACAAGAAAATTGTCGGAGCGGTTGAGGTGTTTCGAGATATCACTAAAGAAAAAGGAATTGACAAGGCTAAGACGGAATTCGTGTCACTCGCCTCACACCAGTTGCGTACTCCCCTTTCCACCGTCAATTGGTATAGTGAAATGCTTTTGACCGGCGACGTGGGTGAAGTGACTTCTGAACAAAAAAAATATCTTGAAGAAATCTACAAAGGTAATCAGCGAATGGTCGACCTAGTGAACACCCTCCTCGATGTGTCTCGCATTGAACTTGGGACATTCAACGGAGAGTCTCAGCCGACGGACATTGTCAGCTTAGTAGAAGGTGTGGTAGACGAACAAAAGCTAGAAATTGCAGAAAACGGACTAAAATTCTCACGCTTTTTTGCCGTTGCTATTCCGCTCATACACGCAGATCCAAAACTACTTCGAATGGTAATCCAAAACCTTTTGTCCAATTCGATAAAATACACCCCGGGGGGAGGAGAAATCTCCATCTCTCTTTCCATGGATGACAAAAAAAATATCTTCCTCAAAATGTCGGATACCGGTTACGGTATACCGAAAGATCAGCAAGACAAAATCTTTACCAAGCTCTTTCGGGCAGATAATGTCATCGGAAAAGATACTGAAGGGACAGGCCTAGGTCTTTACATTGCAAAGTCAATCGTGGAGGAAGCCGGTGGAAAACTTTGGTTTGAATCACAGGAAAATAAAGGGACGACATTTTACGCTTTGCTGCCGATTGGAAAACCAAAAAGAAGGGGGGGGTTAACCTTGGACTGACCTAGGGATACTGTTACTAGTGTGTTATACCTGACTATATGACAAAGGAAGCTACTAAGAAAAAAACTATCCTTATCATCGAAGATGAACGACCTTTGGTTCAAGCAATTGAAGCGAAGCTGGCGAACGCTGGCTTCGAGGTCTTGACGGCTCGTACCGTTGAGCAGGGTCTGGGTTATATGGAAGATGTCGACACGATAGATGCAGTATGGCTCGACCACTATCTGACAGGGGGACTTACCGGCCTTGATTTTGTAGCCAAACTTAAAAGCCCTGAGAGTAAGTGGCGGAGGATTCCGATTTTTGTCGTCTCTAATACAGCCAACCACGATAATTTAGAAACTTACATCCAACTCGGAGTAAACAAATACAGCGTCAAAACCAATCATCGTCTTGATGAGATGGCTCAAGAAATAGAAGATTTTCTCGACTCACCCCAGGAGTAAGGAGCCGGAGAATTAATCACCAATGAGAGACTCTGCAGAAGCAACCTCTCTATAAAATCACAATCACTTACAATGAAAGAAACATCTCAACAGAAAAGAACTATACTAGTGATTGAAGATGAACGAGCACTGCTTGAAGTAGTGAATCAAAGACTTGAAAAAAAAGGCTTCGAAGTTATTGCCGCACGTAGTGTTGAAGAAGTGTTTAATGCTACCCTTGACGAAAATGGCCTAGGGATTATTTCTGCTAGCAGCATTCAACAAGCGCTCAACTACCTTGAAGATTTAGAAAAAATAGATGCGATTTGGCTTGATCACAATCTTTTGGGTAAAGAGAACGGTCTTGATTTTGTTAAAAAACTAAAAGCCAATGGCGGTCACTGGGAGCACATTCCAATTTTCGTTATATCAAATACTGAAGGTGCCGGCACTATTGAGTCCTATGTTGAACTAGGAGTGAGCAAATACTACATCAAGAGCAACCATAAGCTCGATGACATAATCGCTGACATAAACACCTCTCTGGATAACCCTAAGCTACATTCACAGTAGGGACTCTATTCTAAGCAACTGCAGCCGTTGTGAAGTGAAAGTGCTCGACTTGCTCAATGTCTCAAATAAAACCCTTGCCAATGCAAGGGTTTTATTTGAGACAAAATCCGATTGATGCAATACTACTCTTTTTTTTCAAGTTCTTTTGCCGCTTCAATATGTTCCTCCGCCGCATCGACATGAGCCCCCGACGCGGTTTCGTGAGAAGCATTACTCTCTTCTTCCTTACGAGCCACCTCCTTATCTGCCTCATTCACTTTAGTATCTTTTTCTTCTGTGTTTGTTGTCATATCGTTTTTAATTACAGCTTAATAAATCTCTACAGACGTTACAAAGCACAGCCGCCTAGTCCATTCTATTATTACAGAAATCGCTTCCATCAAGATTTTAAAAGCTCTCTCGAGACATGGGTACTATAAAAGTTGATTTATTATCATTTTGTGTTATGGTATTAGCGCTCAAAATAACGTTGCTTACGGTAATACGATTAATCTCTTGGCACCCGCTGTGGGATTTTTATATTTCGTTACGACTGGACTGGAGCACTTTTTTACTTCATGAAAAAATCACTTAAGTTTACTATCTTTGGATGTATTATTACCGCTTCTATTGCGACACCTCTTTTCATGTCACACGTTTCGCAAGCGGATCACGAGGTCATGTGGGGAGTAGATTTTTCTGAGAGCCAAGCTGAATATCTTGGACTCGATCCACAAGAAACCTACTCTGCCATTATTCACGACCTCGGTGCAAAACAAATTAAAATCCATATCAACTGGAACGCCACCGAGAAGGAGCCTGATGTTTTTGACTTTACATCACTCGACCGAGAGGTGCGCGAAGCGGAAGAAAATAACGTTAAGCTTATCTTGGTCATTGGTATGAAAACTGGCCGCTGGCCAGAGTGCCATAGCCCAGCATGGCTTGAACAAGTACCTGAAAACAAACGCCAAGAAGTCATCACTCACTATCTTGATGTTATTGTCGCGCGATACAAGGACTCTTTTGCAGTGCAATATTGGCAAGTTGAAAATGAGCCTTTCTTGGAATTCGGCACCTGTCCAGCCTGGTATTACGACAAAGACTCTACCCTTCTACAGGCCGAAGTCGACACCGTAAGAGCACAAGACCCAACTCGAAAAATTATTATTTCTGAATCAGGCGAACTGTCGGACTGGACAAAAGCCGCTTCGCTCGGTGACATCGTCGGCGTCACTATGTACCGCAGTAGCTGGAACCAAGCAGAAAAAACTTTTGGCATCAATCCATACAGTTTTCTCGCACCTGAATTTTATTCGGCCAAGGCAGAATTCATAAAGCACTACTACGGTAAGCCGGTTATTAGTATCGAGCTCCAAGCTGAACCGTGGACCGCAAAATCCCTCAAAGACTCTACTCTTGAAGTCCAAGCACTGTCGATGAATCCAGAGCTCTTTAAGGAAAACGTCGAATTTGCTAAAGAAGCTAAGCTCGATATGTATTATTTTTGGGGTGCTGAATGGTGGTACTGGATGAAGACTAAGCACAACCAACCAGAAATCTGGGACGCTGCCAAACAACTCTTTGCCGAACAGGAATAACTTAACACTACTCATTTGACCTTTTACTCGCGGGTGCTATCATCGAAGTTGGACACCAACGGGAGAGTTCCAATGAATAGAATCGTTCTTGCAGCTGCGGTTGCTGGCGTCTTCACTCTTTCGGCTTGCGGAAAGGAAGCGCAGAAGCCTGTACCTCAGGCAGATCCTGCCAAGCCCGCCGAAACACCGGTCTCTGCGGCAGACAAGGCGGCAGTCGACGCGCTCGCTACCAATATCGAGAAGTTGGCCGACACCTATCTGTCCTCGACCGGGCCGAAACAAGCCTATGCCGAAAAGCAGCTGATTGCCGCCCTGAAAGAGACGGACGACGCAGAAGCGGTGGCTACGGTGGCACCTCGCCTTCCCCAGATGACGGAAATCAGAATGAAAGCCGTCGAAGCATCGGTTCGGTTGCGAAACAAACCTTCAGGCCCGCCCAAATAAGCGGGTCTTTTTCATTGACAACTTCTGGCAAATATCTATGCTTGAAGAAGATATGTACAAGGGGGGCACATGATGGGACATGTACGCAATAAAGTAATCGTTCTTTTTTCTTTCCTACTTCTGAGCTGCGAGAAGTCAGTGCCAGCGGACGACTCAAACATTTCAGTTGAAGATCCAAACGAGCGAGCTGGCAGAGCAGCTCGCAAAGTTCACCTTCCCGAGAATCTAGAAGAAGCTGGAGATAACCCCAAGAAAATCGCTCAAGTCTATCGTGATGCGGTCGAACTCGGCGACAGCAACGTCCAAATTCAGGCTGACAAAAAGCTCTACGCGATTATCATCCCACGAGCTGAAGCGGCTACCTGGGAAGGAACCTTTCGCAAACTTCGGAAAAACACTCCGGAAGGTAGCGAGTCAAGAAAACGGCTGGAGGAAATCTTCCAAACCCTAAAAAGTCGTCACCGTCTGTGAACATAAGGCTTGTGAAATACACAGGCCTTTTTTATTGACAAATCGTAATATTTACGTACTATCACGATTAATGAACTTCGGCAAAAACAAAGCCGTAATCCCAGAAACTACTGAAAAGAAGGCTATTTTGACGTGCTCTACTGCTGATATCCTAGCTCGACCGGGCCCAGTCTCGATTATTGAATTTATCAAGGTCTGTATCGAAGAAGCCTACAGTCTGCGAGCGTCTGATGTCCACATCGATCCGACCGAGACTGATGTAAAAATTAGACTAAGAATTGATGGTGTACTCCACGACCGCTGTTCATTTCCAAAGTCGATTCTATCTGAAGTAATTTCTCGAATTAAAGTACTTTCTAATCTCCGCACCGATGAACACCAAGCGGCGCAAGATGGTCGTTTCCGCATGACCACCCCAGACAGCACCAATATCGATGTCCGCGTTTCGATTACTCCGACTTACTATGGAGAAAACGCCGTCCTCCGTCTTTTGGCCGACCACTCATCTCAATTCACGCTCGGAATGCTCGGCTTTAGTGAGGCTGATCAAGAAAAAATCATCTACGCTATTTCTCAGCCACACGGGATGATACTTGCCACTGGACCGACCGGCTCTGGCAAAACCACCACCCTATACACCATCATTAAGATACTCAACAAAAAAGAAGTCTCACTTATCACTATCGAAGATCCGATTGAATACGCCATCCCTGGCATCACGCAAATCCAAATCAATCATCACTCCAACCTTACCTTCGCTGCTGGCCTACGCTCCATACTGCGCCAAGACCCAAACATCATCATGGTGGGAGAGATTCGCGACGCCGAAACTGCCAGCATCGCCACCAACACCGCCCTCACCGGACACCTTCTCTTATCTACCCTCCACACCAACGACTCCGCGACTACTCTCCCTCGCCTGCTTGATATGGGCATTGATGCCTATCTCGTCGCGTCGACAGTGAATGTCGCCATCGGCCAACGTCTCGTGCGCAAAATCTGCGACAACTGCAAAGAGTCGCATATTCTTACCGAAGCGGAAAAGAAAAATCTTTTACGCACCCTGCCACACCGACTTAAGCAAACCAACTTCGGCGATACATTTTATCGAGGAAAGGGCTGCAAGAAGTGCGACCAGACCGGCTTCAAGGGTCGTATTGGTATCTATGAAGTACTCGAAGTGTCACCAGCCGTTCGTGAGTCAATTTTGAACCGTGCTTCTTCTGTTGTCATCCGTGACATCGCTATCAGCGAAGGAATGACGACGATGTTTGAAGACGGACTTTTGAAAGCCGCGTCTGGACAGACCTCTTTGGCTGAAGTGCTCCGCACTATTAACGAATAAGCTTATGATAACGCGAGTAAAATTATTTTTAATACGAAGAAAAGTAGTCGTGAAAGTCCCGATTACACATCCTGCACTTCCCCATCTAGTGGCTGAAGTTTCGGAAGTCGCTTCGACTAACTTTGTTTCTTTCTCCGTCAAAGATCAGGTTCTCTTTGCCAAGCGCCTCGCCTTTCTTATCCAAGCTGGCGTAAGTATTCATGAAAGTATTACTATCATCAGTAATCAAACCAAGTCGAAACGAATGCGAGCAATCTTCGAAAGCATCACCGCCGACGTAGCTGCTGGTCAATTCCTCTCCAAGAGTCTTGAACGTTACAAAAAGCTTTTTGGTGAATTTACCGTTAATATCATTCGTGTCGGTGAAAACGCTGGTGTCCTACCGGAAAACCTCGCTTACTTGGCCGAAGAACTATCAAAAAAGCAAGCGTTACAAAGGAAAATTCGCGGCGCTTTGATTTATCCGATTTTCATCACTTTCGCGACCTTTGGTGTGACTGGCATGCTCGTCATCTTTATCTTTCCGAAGATTATGCCTATTTTCATTTCTCTCAATGTCACTCTTCCTTTCACTACTCGCATGCTCTTGGCACTCAGCACCTACCTTTCGCATTGGGGATTTTTGACCATCTTTGGACTGATTGTCGCTACCATAATTTTTGAAATCTCTCGGCGGTCGTATGCTCCCCTCCGTTTTGCAGTCGACTGGTTCACTCTCCGACTTCCAATCGCTGGTAATATCGCCCGCTCATACAACTGCGCAAACTTCTGTCGCACTGTAGGACTCAATATTAAATCTGGTATCACTCTCTCGGAAGCTCTATTCATCACGGCTGACGTGACTAAAAATTCACTTTACAAAGAAGCCTACACTGACTTTGCGGAACATGTTTTGAAGGGAGAAAAGATCTCCACTACGATGATGAACTACCCAAGAATATTCCCTGACATGCTGCCGCACATGATTCTCATTGGTGAAACTACCGGTAGTCTCTCCCGTACTCTCGGTTATCTCTCTGACTTGTACGAAACGGAGGTCGAAGAAAGTACGAAGAACCTTTCTAATTCAATTGAACCGATTCTTTTAATGGTCATGGGAGTGCTTGTCGGTATTATTGCCGTCTCGGTCATCTCTCCGATTTACGAAGTAACAAAATATATCGGTACCTCACGCTAAGCGTATGCAAAAGTCACGCCAACATGGCTTCACACTGATCGAACTCGTCATGGTTTTAGCGCTGATTGGTGTGATCGCTTCTTTTAGTGCAGTCATGAGTCTGAGCTCACTTTCCAAAAGTGCAGTGACTCAAGAGCGCGATTTGTTTGTCACCCTCCTTTTGCGCGGCGCCCGCGCGGCTTCGCTGGCCAATATCGGTGGCACCGCCCACGGCGTCCAAATTGACAACACCAACCATCAGTACATACTATTTAACGGTACAACGTACACTGCTGGCACCGCCAGCAATCGTGTCATCCCCTACACCAACAGTGCCATTTCCATCACCAACTCCGGTGTCAATACGATTGTCTTTGAGCAATTATCAGGCAATGTGACCAGCGGTGACGGCACCCTTACTGTCAGTAATGGAAATACGTCCCAAAGCATTATCATCCGCAGTAATGGCCAAATAGATTGGTAAGTATGAAAACAAAACTTTCTTCACGCACCATCACCAACTACGGATTTTCGACCATCGAACTCCTGATTGCTTTTTCAGTAGGTATTATTTTCCTCACCGCCGCCATGATGGTTGGCTTTAGTGACTCCACCCTCACCCAACAAGTCTCTCTCGATAGCGGACAAGCGAGCGTTCTTGGCGCTGGACTCGACAACTATGCGCTCTCAACCTCGTCAAAAAAGTTCGGCAACGTCGTACGTGAACTCATGCGAAACTGGAACTACACCGGAACAGAAGTTCAGAGTGACACCCAAGTAATCAACTCCAGTCTCTCTTTCAAGAACACCCCCACCATCACAGACATCTCTCCCTGCCTAAAAGAAATAACCAATGCCACCACCTGGGGCACCGGCGGCCGCTCCATGACCTTTGGCAGCGCTATAAGCAACATCGACATCGCCCGCGGACTCGGTGGTGATTGTGATCCCATGCCAATTGGAGAGACCTGGGCAAAGCCACAAGTGTTTAGTAAACATAACTTCAATCCTGGCAAACCCGTCGCGCTTGATGTTCTCAACCGAATCGTCTATGTCACTGACGACAAAGGGAAATTACAAATTTATAATTCGACGAGCGACACTCTCGGCAACAACAGTAACTTTTCTATTACCCCGTATGCAGACGCTGGCAATAAAGTACTGAATGATCTTGATGTCTTTAAAATCAGTGGCCAGACATACGCCCTTGTAGTACGAAGCGATACGACCGGCCAATTCCAAGTAGTTAAAATTAATTCCACTCCAGGTTCTTACACCAGCTCTCCTACCAAAACTCTTGGCGGCACCATTCCCCCAACCGGCAGTTTCCCACAAGGCTGGAAAGTTTTTTACTACGACAACAAAGCCTACGTTACCACTCGTGAAACCTCTGGCTATGAATTTCATATTTTTGATTTGACGACTCCGCTCAATCCAGCCGAAGTCGGTCCAGGCTTTGAGATAAATGGTACCATCAATGATTTTTCCGTAACTAGCATGGTGGTTAATGGACACACCTATAAACTCGCTTTTCTGGCGACTGATCGTTCGGCTAACGAAGTGATGGTGTTGGACGTTACCAACGCCAGCTCACCGACACTCCTAACATCAATCGACTTACCGACCAACAACGATGCCCTAAGTGTTCAACTTATCGGCAACAAGCTTTATGTGGGCAGACAAAAAACTGCCAGCGGCCCAGAACTCTTTATCTACGGCGTCACCTACGGAGAGAGCGGTAGTAACCCTACTGTGGTGCTGACTGCTATTGGCTCTGGTGCAGAAATTAGTATCGATGCCACAACACTTCGTGTGGCGGGAAAATTTGCATTTATTGGCAACCCTCTACCAAACGAATTCAGTGTTTGGGATGTTAGCCGTCCCACTACGAGCTTTCCTCGTATCGACACCAGCCCACTCAATGTTAGTAATAAAGTGAGTGATATTGATTATGAAGCACCGTACATCTATGTTCTTAGTCTCGCCAACGACAACTTGCAGATTCTTTACAGCGCACCATGATAAATCACCTTTCACAGAAAAAGGATTGCGGCTTCACTTTGATTGAAACCATCATCTACATCGGGCTGTTTGCGTTGATTTTTTCGGGGATTTTTGTGAGCATTTATCCAATCTTTACTGGTGCTGAGCGACTGACGAAGAACGTCGCTACTGAAGGTGAAACGGCCTTTATTCTTTCCAAAATAGACTACGCATTATCAAGTATAATCACAGACAGCAACGGCACCATAACCACCCCAGGCGGAAATCAACTGGTTCTTTCCTACAACGGCACCGAAAAATTCCGTTTTGCTGGCAGTACATCAAGTACTTATTGTGTAGCACCGCTCGTGTGTAAAGTCATTACGCTTGAGAAAAATGCCTCAGGAGACGCCGTGCCGCTCAATGCGCAGCGAGTGCAATTTGAAAACTTTAGTGCCACACAGGTAGCTCCAACGGGGGGGGGGCACCGCGCTATATTGATATCTCCTTTACTGCCAACGGCAAAGCGGTCGGACCGATTCGGTATTATCTGCATTTTTAATATGAAAAACTCACGCGAACAAACTGGCGGATTTATCGCCCTCATCTCGATACTGATTCTATCAGCGGTCTTGCTCGCGACCACCCTTTCGCTCGCCCAGTTTGGTATCGCCAATCGTTTCTTTATTCTCAATCTTGGGCAAAAAGCTTCGAGTAAAAAACTAGCCGAAGCCTGTGTGCAGATTGCTCGCATCAAAGCTTATAACGACCCCACATACACTGTCTCGACACCGCTTTCGGTCAATATTGCTGGCGGTACTTGTAACATCTATGCCGTCACCTTCAGTGGCAGTAATACGAAAATAAAAACAACCGCCCTAAACGGTGAGACCATCTCCAACCTCTGCGTCGTAGTCAACAACACTAACGGTGATTTCATCTCTTGGAAAGAACTACCAAATACTGCCGACGCCTGCCCTTAGACGACCTCGAGCGCCCGGACCTGCGACTTCACAAGCGGTCGTAGATCTGGGTGCTAGAGCCCTCTTGCCAAAAGAAAAATGTTGTTGTAGGATTGCCACACATTCTGATTGTTCCTTCGATTTATTAACGTATTAAAAATAACTATGAAAAATATAACAAAGAAGCCAACCCAAGCCGGCTTTACCCTCATTGAGATCCTTATCGTTATCGGTATTATCGCGATTCTAGCCGCTATCGTACTAGTAGCTGTTAACCCAGCTCAACAGTTCAAGAAGGCTAACGACGCACAGCGCGCCAGTAATGTTAATGCGGTACTTAATGCTGTAGGACAATTTTCTGTAGATTCAAAGGGTTCACTTCCGGGAACTATTCCAACTACAGCCGCCACTGCTGTCGACCTCTCTGATGCAGGAGTTCTATGTGAAGATCTTCTTCCAGACTATATTGCTGCTCTTCCTTCTGACCCAAACAAAGCAGACCAGAG
>JAYVWI010000038.1:0-4484 GCA_043786195.1 Minisyncoccota bacterium | reverse complement strand
GTGCGTCCGACAGGACGCACTTTTTCCTTTACTTTCCATGAAATTTTTTGTGTACCTCGCGCAAGTGCTTGTCAGTGACGTGAGTGTAGATTTGGGTCGTACCGATGTTCGCATGTCCAAGAAGTGCTTGCACCGAACGCAAGTCCGCGCCGTTACTTAAAAGGTCGGTGGCAAAGCTGTGCCGAAGAACATGCGGAGTGACTTTGCGGGTGATACCCGCCGTCGCTGCGTAATGCTTAAAAAGCCTCTGCACTGCTCGTGGTTGCAAACGAGCTTCACCCCCGTCGTTTGCCTTTCGTCCATAGCGTACAAAAAGTGCATCGTCTAAATCTTTACGATTTTTTAGATACTCTCGTAACGTCTCTTTGGCAGTGTCAGAAAGAAAAACTACCCGCACCTTGTCGCCCTTTCCGCGCACCGAGAACTCCTCCCGCGTCAGATCGACATCATCAATCGACAAGCCACACAGCTCGGAGATACGGAGGCCAGTTGAAAAGAACAGCTCAAGAATTGCCTTGTCGCGTTTGCCCTCGAGCGTCTTTGTATCAGGTGCTTTCAAGAGACGCTTGAGCTCAGTTGGGGAAATGAGGTCGAGCGAACGTTCAGGCACTTTTGCTAGCTCGATGTGTTCTGGAGACAGCGCCTCAATACCGCGTTTGCGGAGAAATTTGAGAAACGCCCGCAGTGCGATGAGGTAGTAATTCTGCGTCCGTCGCTTCATAGGTTCCACACGTCCACCAACTTTAGTTCCAGCCTGACGATTGAGGTGTAGCCGAAACTCGCGTATCTGTTCCTCAGTGAGCTGTGACACGTTTTTCACCTTAGCAAAAGCGAAAAAGCGCTCTAAGTAGCGGTCGTAGTTCTCAACTGTCTTGACTGACCTACCTCTCTCGATTTCCAAGTACTCAAGAAATTGTCGTTTCAATGTCACCAAGTCTTTCATGACACTAGTATACCAACTGGATATGCATTTCTGTGGAACCTTGACTTAGAATATACACATGACATAATACCGGCCGGAACAGGAGACAGCAATGACTCAACTAAAGATCTTTCAAGGCCAACGCCTTCCACGTCCGTTTGGAGTCAGCTGGTTCCATCAACTGAAACCAGCCAAGCTTCTAAATCTGAAGCCCAACAACCTTGTCTGGTATATCAATGACGACTACGTTGAGTGCGCCGTGGTTACCGAACCGTCCGTTCGACTCGACACCCACAGCAAACCAAGACTTCACGGCATTCAAGTTTTTTGTTCAAGTCGAACGAAAATTTGGGCGCCTTGTCTTATTTTGGACAAACAGCCGGGAATCTTCTATATGATCAACGACCGCGAAGCGGCCTTTGAGTACTATGAATCACTTAATGGAACAGAAGAAGAAACGCCGCTCAAACTTGTGAGTACGGGGTAGCGCAATGCTACCTCGTTTTTTTATATTTTGACTAAGCGAGAAACACGTTCCCTAATCTTGCAATTTTTAAAATATATGCTATAGTAGAAAGACCTTCGCAGGTAATCGACCGCACCAGGTGGTAACTCTCATTATGAGTAGTATCTATACGACCGGCCGCGTAACTAATATAAAACCTATGCTAACAAAGCGAGTAAAAGAAAACGTATTGAAAGGAGTGCGCAAGCACGACACTGACACCGGGTCAGCTGAAGCACAAGTTGGACTCCTTACCCGATCAATTGAAGAATTGTCTACCCACTTGCGTAAGCATAAGAAAGACTTTCACTCTCGTCGTGGACTACTTCAGATGGTAGCGGATCGCCGCAAGCACCTGAAGTACCTAGAGAAACATGATGCCAAGGCCTACGCCGAACTCATCAAGAAACTCGGTCTCAAGCGTTAAGAAAAAGTGCTCCCTATGGAGCACTTTTTTGTTTTGCGGTATAGTGGAGGGAGAGACGATTGTACATTTTATTTAAAGAACATTTTAATACTAAATTTTTATGGGAGTAATCAAGCACCCCGAACAACGGGTCGCTATTTTAATTGATACACAAAACTTGTATCACAGTGGCAAAAACTTATACAAAGCAAAAGTAAATTTCGGGGCAGTCGTAAAGGCAGCTCTTGGAAATCGTAAACTCATCCGAGCAGTTTCATATGTAGTAAACACCGAGAGCGGGGAAGAGACGCCGTTCTTTGAAGCGCTCGAAAAAGTCGGCATCGAAATCAAAACCAAAGACCTCCAGATATTCTACGGCGGCGCCAAGAAAGCCGATTGGGACGTCGGAATGGCAGTTGACGCCATCAAGCTCGCGCACAAAGTGGACGCGATTGTTCTCGTCACCGGTGACGGTGACTTCATTCCACTCGTCGAGTACGTGAAGAGCCAAGGCTGCCAAGTGGAAGCCATCACCTTCGGACGCTCTGCCTCCGGCAAACTCCGCGAGACCGTTGACGACTTCATCGACATGGACGAAAATCCCCACCAATACCTCATTGGCTACAAGCCAATGAAAAAGGGAGGTCAACAGCACCTTAAAAAAGCCATTAAAAAAGTAGTCGGGACAGATACTGATAATTTGCTATAATATTTAATATGGAAAAAATACTTGAAAATCCAGATGGAAAGCAAGGGGTTAAAAATTGGGACGAACTATTTTCACTTGTGGAGACAGGAAACATTACCACCTCAAGTGGTGAAGAGTATGAAACAAAGCGGCTAGACGAAGCCGTCGATGTAGCTCGAGCCACTCGATTTAATAATTTAGACTTCTTCACACGAAGTGAAGGGATTCGCTCCCAAGCCGCAACTCTTTTTATTGAGGAGACAGAAAGTTTTGACGAGCTTTGCACTCTACTTACACACGTTGAATCACTGACAGGAAACTCCGGACAAACATACTCCGGCGAAGAACTCATAGATCAAATTAAAAGCGTCGAAGGGATTTCTTCAGCCACAGAAGAAATTTGGGGACAAAAGCTGCAGCAAATCACCAAAGCCCACGGCCTTCGTGATGCTGTAGAGCGATGCCTCCTAAACAAGCAAGGATAACGTAAACGAAAGAAACCGGGGGCAGGCACTTGTGCCTGCCCCCGGTTTTGTTATGCTCTTAGGGTTATCCGTAGAGCCGCGCACGCAGGTAGGTTTCAAGACTTGAAATCTAAAACGTGCGCAGCTCGTAAAAAAGAATTATGCAAACAAAATCATATTCAGTTGAACTCGCTGGTAAAGCACTCACCGCAGAATTTAACGACCTGACCGCTCACACTAACGGCTCAGTCATGCTCCGGTATGGCGAGACGGTTATTCTTGTCACTGCCGTAATGAGCGAGCGAGAGTCGAGCGCACCTTATTTTCCTCTCTCAGTAGAATTTGAAGAGAAGTTTTATGCTGTAGGGCAAATTCTCGGTAGTCGATTTAATCGTCGTGAGGGTAAACCTAGTGATGAAGCCGTACTCTCAGCCCGCATTGTCGACCGGACGATTCGTCCACTTTTTAACCACTCCATGCGCAACGACATCCAAGTCGTAGTGACAGTTCTGGCGGTCGGGGAAGATGACCCTGATGTCCTTGGCGTCATCGGTGCGTCGCTAGCGTTAAGCGTCTCCGATATTCCTTGGGATGGACCAGTCGGAGCGGTCCGTATCGCTCGAAACGCTGAGACTAAAGAACTTCTTATCAACCCGACCTACACTGAGCGTGAGTTAAAGAAGCTTGATGTTGAATTATTTGCCTGCGGTAAGGGAGGCACTATCAACATGATCGAGACCGGCGCGTATGAAGCAAGCGAGGCGGAAATTATAGAAATGATTACTATAGCTTCGCAGCAGCACGCCATTATTGAGACTTTCCAAAAGCAGATCACCGCAGAGATGGGGAAGACGAAGAAAATCGTCGCGACTCCAGAAATTCCTGAAGCGCTACTACATATATATGAAGGTGAGTATCAAACAAAACTCCGTACCGAAATGTTCAGTAAACGAGCTGGCAAAGATCACATCTACGCTGTGAAGAAAGAATTCCTCAAAGCTATTAAGGAGGCTGAGTTGAACGAGCATATCGCTAGTGAATTCTTTGAAAATGCTATCGATACTGAACTTCATAAAGGTGCGCTGGAAAGAGGTGAGAGAGCCGACGGACGAGCGATGGACGAAGTCCGTGAACTCTACGCACAAGCCGGCGGTATTTCTCCTGTTCTTCACGGCTCTGGTATTTTCTACCGTGGTGGTACGCACATCTTTTCTGCACTTACTCTGGGTGGCCCAGAGTCTGCTCAACTCATCGACACTATTGAGGTGCAAGAAGGGAAAAAACGCTTCATGCACCACTACAACTTCCCGCCTTTTTCTGTCGGTGAAACAGGACGAGTAGGAGGATTTAATCGCCGCATGATTGGTCACGGGGCACTCGCAGAAAAAGCTCTCATACCAGTAATTCCAGACGCGGTTGATTTCCCCTATACTATTCGACTAGTTTCAGAAACTCTTTCTAGTAATGGTTCCAGTTCAATGGGCTCAGTCTGTGGTTCT